>JBCBCH010000372.1:0-3287 GCA_038530835.1 Bacteroidota bacterium
CAAACCTGGAATCAGCGAATATCACCTACAAGCTTTTGAAAGGATTGAACAACGCGGACTCCATTGGCCCCATCACGGTCGGTTATCATAATGTTTACGGTGGAAGCATTCTTTACCCCCTTTGCGCGACCCAAAACTTCAAAAACGGGTTTCAATACTTTTGGATAAGCACGTGAATACCCGGAAATCATTCCATCTGCATCTCCTTCCAAAAGCATCATCGCCCCAAAGTAATTGCGCTTGCCCATGTTGATGCGAGCACTGTATTGCGTCTCTCCCTTACGTTTTCGAGACTCCCATAAATTCATAGCGTATTTTGTTCGCATCTCCTTGGATTCATTGGAGCGTGGGTCAATAATGGTAACCTCTGCGTCAAAATCCAATTCTTTCTTCAGCTTTTCAATAGTGCTGCGGTTCCCCAACAAAATCGGTTGGGCAATGCCCTCGTCGTGCACAATTTGGGCCGCTTTCATTACATCAAGCAGCTCCGCTTCTGCAAAAACGATTTTCTTGGGATTCATTCGCGCCCTATTGTGCAATAAGCGAACCACCTTATTGTCGTTTCCTGACCTCTGGTACAATTCTTCTTCGTACTTCCCCCAATCTTGAATTGGAAGTTTCGCTACTCCACTCTCCATCGCAGCTTTCGCAACCGCAGGAGGGATGTTAGTAATCAATCTCGGGTCAAAAGGTTTGGGAATGATATAGTGTTTCCCGAAGGTCAAACGGGTCATGTCATAGGCAATATTGACCTGTTCCGGGACGGGCTCTTTGGTTAAATTCGCCAATGCCTGGACCGCGGCCATTTTCATTTCTTCATTGATTTTGGTAGCGCGTACGTCTAACGCGCCCCTGAAAATAAAAGGGAAGCCCAACACATTGTTTACCTGGTTGGGGTGGTCTGAACGGCCAGTTGCCATAATGATATCATCACGAGTATTACAGGCCAATTCATATTCAATTTCAGGGTCCGGATTTGCCATGGCAAAAACAATAGGGTCCTTCGCCATGGATTTCAACATTTCAGGACTCAAGATATTGGCAATGGACAATCCGATAAAAACATCCGCATTTTCCATGGCCTGCTCGAGTGTGTCAATTTTTCGAGCGGTTGCAAATTCCTTTTTTTCTAGGGTAAGATTATCTCTATCCAGCCGAATCACCCCTTTACTATCCAGCATAACGATATTCTCGGCTTTTGCACCAAAAGCTTTGTACAAGCGCGTACAGGACACCGCGGCAGCTCCAGCTCCACTCACCACGATGCGAACATCTTCCATTTTTTTGTTCGCCAACTCCAGGGCGTTCAACAATGCAGCAGCAGATATAATAGCCGTTCCATGCTGATCGTCATGCATCACGGGAATGTTCAATTCTTTTTTCAGCCGTCGTTCAATTTCAAAAGCTTCGGGAGCTTTGATATCTTCAAGGTTTATTCCACCAAAGGTTGGGGCAATCGTTTTTACGGTTTCAATGAATTTGTCCACATCCTTGGTGTCCAACTCAATATCGATTCCGTCGATATCCGCGAAAATCTTAAACAGAAGACTTTTTCCTTCCATCACGGGCTTGGAGGCTTCAGGACCAATATCTCCCAATCCCAATACCGCTGTTCCATTTGAAATTACCGCAACAATGTTCCCTTTTGCGGTATACTTGTAAACATCGTCCTTGTTTTTTTCAATCTCCAAACAAGGCTCCGCAACACCAGGAGAATACGCCAAAGCAAGGTCTCTCTGTGTAGAATAAGGTTTGGTTGGGATTACCTTGATTTTGCCCGGTTGGGGTTTGGCATGGTACAAAAGCGCTTCTCGCCGTTGTCTTTCTTTACTCATGTTCTCGCATTGAAGTTGTAAATGTAGGGATATCCTAGGGCCTACTACAAACAAAAAGACGCCAGATATTGGCGTCTTTTTAATTTCGATTATCGCCCACTACCAGAAGTAGCCCACGATTATAGCAGTTATTACGAGCAATATCATGGCCAAGTAGCGATAATTCTTGTACCAAGCCAGTGCTTTGAGCTCTTCGGTTTCTTCTGTGAACATACTTTTTTTGTAAGTGTACTCTTCCACCTTAGCTTCATCAGGTAAGCCTGTAGCCAAACTAACTACAATATGGGTAATGATACTGATGACAAAGAGCAAATTCGCTTTCGCCAAGAAGTGGAATTCATTCAAATAGGGCGAAATATCATAGCTCGCGGAAAGAATCATAAATAAGGCACAAACACCTCCTACTAAAAGACTCACGAAAGCACCATTTGCATTGGCGCGTTTCCAAAACAATCCCAAAATAAAAGCTGAAACTACTGGCGGACTTGTAAAGGCGATAACCAATTGGAGGTACCCCCAAAGCGAATCACTTACTTTTTCAATAAAAGGCACCCAAAGCGAAGCCAAAGCTACCAAAATCAACGTGGCGATTTGTCCGGCACGAACCAACTGCTTACTCGTCATTTGTGGACGAAGCTGTTTCACAAAATCCATGGTAATCAGGGTAGAAGCTGAATTAAACGTAGCAGAAACCGAAGACATCATCGCGGCCAACAAACCAGCTACCACCAAACCTAAAATTCCAGTGGGTAATAATTGAAACAACAACACCGGATAGGTCAAATTCGGACAATCTTTCAATTCGTACACATGCCGCCATCTGCTAAGGGATAATTCAGATTCGTGATGTCAAGTGTGCTAAAAAGCAATAAGGCCAATACCCCAGGAACTACCATAATAAAAATCACGGGAAGCTTCAAAAATCCTGCAAATAGGGCACCCCAACGACCATGATTCAAATCTTTGGCGCCCAACACGCGCTGCACCATGAATTGGTTATTTGCCCAGAAATAAAATCCTAATAGGGGAACCCCTGTTAAAAGACCCCACCAAGGCATGAACTCATCATTGTTGGGTCGAACCAAACTAAAGGCTTCCGCGGAATTCTGGGGAATGAATTTCCCATCTTCAGCACGGCTTCCAAAATCCACACTACCAGAAGCTAAAGCGGAATCCAAACTCGACATCATTTTACCCCAACCGCCTCCGAGCTCTTCAAAAGCAAAATAGGTAAGCAAACACGAACCAATAATCAACAAGACCGCTTGAATTACCTCCGTTTGAATTACCGAATTCAATCCGCCCGGAATGGTATAGGCCGCCGCTGCAATGGCCAAACCTATAATAATGTATGTTGAACTAACATCAGGAAACAAAAGTTTCAAAACAATACTTCCTACGTACAACCCGGCAGCAGTGTCAACCAAAACGTTCCCGACAATGGTTATTAAG
>JBCBCH010000373.1:0-3280 GCA_038530835.1 Bacteroidota bacterium
ATACCTTGACCAAAAGGTACCTTGGGCTTCTGTTTTCAAGTAGTTCCTACCGGAGTTTCCGCGAAATGTTGGCGCTCACTTTTACCAATAAGGCGGTTGGTGAAATGAAAACCCGAATTCTGGAGAGCTTATTTGCTTTTTCCCAGCCCTCTGTTCTTGAAAAACCACCCCTGATGTTTTCAGAACTTGTTGATGAAACGGGATTTACTTCAAAACAGCTTCAACAGAAAAGCGCAATCCTTTTACAGCAACTGCTGCACAATTATTCCTTTTTCGAAATATCCACTATTGATCGCTTCAACCATAAAATCATCAAGACCTTCGCCCGTGATTTAAAACTAGCCCAAAATTTTGAAGTGGAACTTGATGTGGAATCCCTTTTGGCGAAAGCAGTTACTCGTGTTTTGGATAGAGCAGGCCAAGAAAAGGAATTGACCCAGTTGTTGTTGGATTTTTCCTTAGAAAAAATTGACGATGAAAAGAGTTGGAACATTACCTATGACCTTATCGAAATCGGGAAACTTCTCTTTCAAGAAAACGATATGGGAAGAATGGCGGAACTCCAAACCCAACCGCTCTCCTACTTTACCCAAATGAAATCCAAATTACGAAAAGAGATTGTTGCGCTTCAAAAGCGATTGCAGCAACAAGCTACCTCCCTGTTGGAAAAAATTACACAACTCGGATTGGAGCATGAAGATTTCCCAAGAAAAACCTTTCCCAACCACCTTTTAAAAATCCAGCAAGGTGAAGTAGCCCCGAAAAAGCTATATGCAAATGCCCTTGAGAAAAACCTTTTAGACGGCAAAATCCTCAAAGCCAAGCATCCTATGGAAAATGATGCCGGGTTGGACGTTTTGGTCCAAGGATTTTTCAGCACGAAGGAAATAATTTACCAAAGGGACCACTTGGGCGCCATTTACCAAAATCTCGTCCCTTTGGCCCTGGTCAATACCATATCCCAAGAATTAAAGGTTCTTGAAGAAGAGGAAAACATCATTCCTATTTCTGCTTTCAACCGCATTATTGCCAAAGAAATCAAGGCACAACCTATACCTTTTATATATGAACGTTTAGGAGAGCGCTATCGCCATTACTTTATCGATGAGTTTCAAGATACCTCCGCCATGCAATGGGAGAATCTAGTTCCCTTGGTGTCCAATAGCTTGGTCGCAATAGATAGCAATGGAAAAACGGGAACACTCTTTTTGGTTGGGGATGCCAAACAAGCCATCTATCGTTGGAGGGGCGGTAAGGCCGAACAACTTCTTGAACTGGGTGAAGCGAAACCGGAGCAGTTTGTGGTTGCTCCAGAAATCAAAACCCTTGCCACAAACTGGCGAAGTACTGAAAATATCATAGCATTCAACAATGGCTTCTTTTCTTATCTCGCCCCACTTTTCGCGGAACCACGTTATGGGAACCTCTTTCAAACCAGTGCCCAGTTGACCAATCCTTCTTCTGGTGGGTATGTAGAATTATCCTTCTTGCACCCCACTGGCGAAATCCATTCAGATTATGCCTCTGAAGTAGAAAAAACCATTGCCAAAGTCAGACAGCAGGGGTATGGGTATGCGGACATCTGCATCTTGGTGCGGGACAACAAAAAAGGTGCTTTGTTGGCTGACCATTTGTCCGCCGCCGAGGTACCCCTTATTTCTTCGGATGCCCTGTTGCTCGAAAACGATGCAACCATTTTGTTCATAGTCAACCTGTTGAAAACCATCCAGGACTCCAAAAACGATTTGGCTCGATTTGAGCTCCTTCACTTTTTGGCCCCCCAAAATGAAGATTTGCATGATTTTGTTGAGAAACACATACATACTGTTTTTGAATTCTTGAAGGAGGAATTTGGTTTTCCTGTCGAAACCATGACTACGCGTTCAGTGTATGACATTTTGGAACAAGCTGTGGTTCATTTTGAGCTTCAAGAAAAATCGCCCGCCCATTTGACCTTTTTCATGCAAGTGGTTTTTGACCATCAGCAAAAAAACGGCCCAGATATTTTCTCGTTTCTTCAACATTGGGAAGACAAAAAATCATCCCTTGCGATTTCCGCTCCTGAAAAAGCTGATGCGGTTACGCTCATGACTATTCACAAATCAAAGGGTCTGGAATTTCCTGTTGTACTATTTCCTTATGCTGATACGCCAATTATTGACAAAAGGAAAAAGAAAAAGATTTGGGTTAGGGCCAGTTCAAAAACCAAAAGCTTGGGGTTATCGGAGTATCTGCTATCCTATTCAGAAAACATGCTCCATTTTGATGATGCTTCCAAAGCAGCCTATGAAAAAGAATCTGCTCAAATTCAATTGGATGCCATCAACGTGCTATATGTCGCATTGACCCGAGCAGAGCAGGCTCTTTTTGTACTATCGGAAATCCCAAGAAAGGATCTAGGCCCCGAGCATGCCAATTCCTATTCAGAGTTGTTATATGGCTACGCGAATACCTCCGCAATGACCGAAGTGGATGAAAATCGTTATTCACTAGGCACCTTGGAGAACAATACGGAACGTACAAAAGTGGAGAACACCCTTGACGACGTGCTATACAACACTCGGTCGAAAAATGCACCTTCATTTCGAATTTCGACCAAATCAGGGCAGCTTTGGAACACTCCCCAACAAAGTGCTTTGGATACCGGAACTTTATTACATGATATTCTGAGTCGAGTACGCTATGATGATGCGCTTGAAACTACCTTTACGCGTATGCAAGAGGCTGGTTTGTTTGGAAAGGATGAACATGAAACCCTTTGGAAAAAAGTCGAAGCTACGGTGCACCACCCTTTGCTTACCAAATATTTTACAAAAGAATTTCAAGTATTCACTGAAAAAGAAATTCTTTTGCACAACGGAAACAGTATTCGGCCTGACCGAATAGCGCTCTCAGGACTCAAGGCGACTATACTGGAGTACAAGACAGGAAAACACGATACAAACCATGTAGCACAAATACAAGGGTACGCCCAAGCCTTGCAAAGTATGGGATACACGATTGAGAACACTATACTTATATATATAAATGAAGAGGTTCAACCTCTATTCTTGTAAATTGAAAATATGTACGGAAAAATCAAACAACATCTTGCACAGGAATTGGAAGACATCAAAGCTGCGGGATTGTTTAAAGAGGAACGCATAATTACTTCTCCACAAGGTGCGATGATAAAGATTTCAACCGGGGAGGAAGTCATTAATTTTTGCGCAAACAATTATCTAGGGCTCTCTTCACATCCTGAAGTAGTACAAGCCGCAAAGGACACTCTCGATTCACA
>JBCBCH010000374.1:0-3278 GCA_038530835.1 Bacteroidota bacterium
TCCAAACGAAGAAACCTTGGAGTTGGAAGTTGGTTCAGGATTTCTAAAAAAAACCATTGAATGGGAGAAAGCAGAATAACCCTTCCATTTCCAAATTAATTTGTAGTTCATATTTCAATCATTTCATTTAAATCTCATCCTATGAAAAACACCTTCATTTTGACTTTGACCATGTTGGTTTTCACAAGTAGTCATGCGCAAAAGTTCGTAAGCTCGCATACTGTTGGTAACGAAATGAAAACCTATTCCAAGGTATTGGTAGTTGTTAAAACAAAAGATGTTGCCCGAAGGGTAGGGTTGGAAGATGACATCGTGATGCGACTAAAAAAGGAGGATATCATTGCAGTACCTTCGCATTTACGCTTGGACCAGAAAACCTTAAATACCAAAGCTAAAGACCAAAAGGCGATAGAACTGTTTGTCTCTAAACTTAAGGAAAATGGTTTTGAAGGCATATTGGTTACCAGTTTGGTAGATGCCAAAGAATCAGTTACATACAATGCTGCAGAGTATCGCACGACAACTGTGCCCGTGCGTTACGGACGCTTCGGAAGATACTATAGTACGGCTAGAGTAGGGGTTTATGAACCGGCCACCGTTGAAAAGCACCAAAACTTTATATTGGAATCCCTGCTTTATGACCTAAGGGAATCATCCAAACAAAACAGTTTACACTGGATTGGCAAGCTAAAGGTCACTGACCCGAAGAGTTTCGAGAAAACCAGTAGCAAATATGCAAAAACATTGGTCAAGAGAATCACCAAGGAAGCCATTCAGTTGTAGAATTATTGATAAAAAAAACGATGAAACCAACCTCGATTATTTTCCTTGTCCTTTTGGGAATGGGTTTCCTTAAAGCCCAAACGGACCCACAAAACGCAAAATTTTATATCGGGGCTTCTTTTGGGACTTCGTTTTCTTTGGGCGATTTTAAAGATACGGACATTGGCAATCCAGATGCGGGATTTGCAGATAACGGTACTAAGTTTGACCTATATGGAGGGTTTTATCTAAATGATAGGGTTACCCTTACAGGTACGTTGCGATACCAGACCTTTGATGCAGATATTGGTGGATTGGTCCAGCAATTTTCAGAAGAAAACCCAGGGATTAGCTTTTCGGGAAGTACGGGAAATTGGGACGTATATTCTTTGTTGATTGGCATAGCCTATAAAGTCAATATCTCTAAAAAGTTCAGCGTATTTCCACGCTTTGGTATGGGCCCCATGATTGTGAATAATCCCGGTATTTCAGTGAGTTCGCCTGACGTTGCTATTACAGAAAACTTTAACAGAAGTTCTGAATCGGGTTTTGGAATCAATTTTGAGATAGGAATAGGACTTAAAACAAACCTGGGGAAGCATTTTGCCCTAATGCCTGCCTTTACCTACAGTGGGGGTATAGCTACAATAAAAGATGTTGTGGCCACTACAGATAATATCACGGCAACCGGTGATTTTGACGCAAGGATTCAGTCGTTCAACCTAGGGATTTCCATTGCTTACAGATTCTATTAATTTATGAATCAGTACCTTTTGGTTGTGAACCCCCTTCGCGGTATAAGACATTGCGAAAAGACCTCATTTTTTAAATGAAAAGAAGAAGAAATCTAAAGCATCTTTTAAAATACATATGGCAATCAGTACTCTTCTGGACGTTCGCTTTTTTTTCTTTCGCTGTTTTTCGGTTTTTCGGTGCAGAAGAGTCTTTACTCTTCTCAAATCCTTCGGAAGCCTCTCGACCAACGACTTTTGTGCTTCCTGTAATCATCGCCTCTACCATAGGACTGGGTCTTGGAATATTGTACGGATTGGTGGACTTCATTTATGAAAAATACATCCTCAAAAAGGTTAGTATAGGTCAAGGTATCTTTTTGAACGTACTTTTCCATTTTGTGGTTACGATATTCGTTTTCACAACCGGCATCACGTTTTTTTCTCAAGTTATTACCCCCCTAAACTTTGAATTTCGTCCGGGTTGGTGGGTTACAAACAAGGGCTTTTGGGCCGCCATGTGGTACATTGTTATCTGTTCTTTGGTGTTCATGTTCATCAAAATGGCCACGGAACGTTTTGGTCGTGGCGTATTCAT
The DNA here is from genome assembly GCA_038530835.1 of Bacteroidota bacterium. Lineage (GTDB taxonomy): Bacteria > Bacteroidota > Bacteroidia > Flavobacteriales > Flavobacteriaceae > Flagellimonas. Next base: position 2,092 of record JBCBCH010000374.1, read on the forward strand.
GAAAATGTTGATGGGGCAATACAAGAATCCAAAAGAAGAGGAGCGTATTTTCATGTTTTTGGATTTAAAAGATTCCACAACCATTGCCGAGCAGTTAGGACATCGCTCCTACAGCTATTTGATTCAAGATGCGTTTCATGATTTGAACGAAGTGGTTTTGGATTATGATGCTGAGATTTATCAGTATGTAGGGGATGAGGTAGTATTGTGTTGGCCCTATCAAAAGGGATTGAAAGACAACAATTGCTTGGGTGTATTCTTTGCCTTTGAAGCGCAACGGATGGCAAAATATGATTATTACATGAAAACCTATGGGGTCTTTCCACAATTCAAAGCAGGATTGCATGGGGGAACGCTTATTGCCGCCGAGGTAGGTTTTATCAAAAAAGAATTGGCCTATCATGGCGATGTCATCAATACCTCAGCTCGTATCCAAGCAGAGTGTAATCGGCATAATGTCACTTTACTGATATCAGGGAAGTTGTTAAGGGATTTACAAGAAGATACCGAGTCGGAAGCCAAGTTTTTGGGAAGTGTTTTGTTGAAAGGAAAACAAAAGGAAGTGAAAATACATTCCGTGGTTCGTACTCCTTAGTCATGAAATCGTAAATGCCTAAAATAGATTTGAATTGTGAGGATTCCATTAATTTTTTTCGAATTCCGAGTGAAATTCAATCGGTTTTGGATGGAATTGTTTATCGTGTTACGATAAATGTATATAACTACTTGACTTATAATAAATTATACCAAATGTAATTTATGGGCAATTGTGTAAGATTTCCTGTAATAATTGTTAATTTGAGAACTAACTAAATTAACCAACCTCAACTCGGATTTCGAATGGATTATTTCGTCATCGCCAGCATTCTCGTTTTTTTGTCAGCTGTTTTCGGCTATCTCAATCTGCGCTTTTTCAAATTGCCCAACACCATCGGGTTGACCCTCATTACTATTTTGTTCACCTTAGCTGTTTTTGCGCTGAGCTACTTTGATGATACCTTATTAAAAGCGGAGCGGTTTATTATTTCTCAGATTGACTTCAAGGTAGTGCTGCTTGACATCATGTTGAGTTTCCTGTTATTCGCCGGTGCTTTGCATACCGATTTGCAAAAGTTGAAGGAACAACGATGGCCCGTTTTGGTATTTGCCACTTTTGGGGTTTTGGTGTCTACCTTCCTCATTGGAAT
>JBCBCH010000375.1:0-3264 GCA_038530835.1 Bacteroidota bacterium
ATGAAACTTTGGGGCCGTACGCAACATTTTGTTATTGATGCCCGTCAGTTTCATGAGGTTGCCAAACGAATCGTGGAAATTACTGAAGGAGCTGTTATTGTGGCACACAATGCCCAGTTCGATTATCGCATTCTTCGTACGGAGTTTCGCCGTCTGGGTTTTGATTTCCAACGCAAAACCCTTTGCACCGTTGACCTTTCCAAAAAACTTCTCCCCGACGCCGAATCGCACAGCTTAGGCAAGTTGGTTCGCTCCTTGGGTATACCCATGAGCGACCGTCATCGTGCCAATGGAGACGCCTTGGCCACTTTAAAGCTCTTAAAGCTTTTACTGGACAAAGACACGGATAAAACCATAATACAAGAAGTAGTTCGCGCCGCCGAACATGGAGAACTATCCCCCAACCAACTACAAATGGTCTCCAACCTGCCCTCCAAAACGGGGGTGTACTATATGCATGACCGTCACGGGGAAATTCGGTTTATTGGTAAAACCAAGGATTTACAACGAAGGGTGAACCAACATTTCACCAACACCGGTGAGTTGGCAAGAAAGCTACAAAAAGAGATCAAAAAGGTTACTTTTGAACTCACTGGAAGTGAATTGATTGCGGTTTTAAAAGAATATGCTGAAGTAAAAAAAACACGTCCTCGATTCAACACTATTTCCAAGAAAAGCCTTTTCACTCATGCCTTAAATTTTGAAGCCAACGGAAATGGTGAAATGGCAGTAAGACTTGTCAAAAGAAATGAAAGAAGTCCAAAGAGCATTGGTTTTAATGGGGAGACTTCAGCCCAACACTTTTTGGCGCGAATAGCGAAGGAATATGAATTCGACCCTTTACTACACCAAAACGGGGCATCTGCGAGCTTGGAAAACATTTACGACCGGTTCAGTTTAGGCACCAAAAGTATTGCGATTGTAGACCGAGGTCGTGATGTTGGTGAGAAGAGTTTTATCCTAATCGACAAAGGGGAGCTCAGAGGATACGGGTATACCGAATTGAATCATCAAATGGACCAATTAGGTATTTTGACCGCTTTGATGACACCAATGGACCACGATGAAAATGTAAAATTCATTATTGAATCGTACCTGAGGAAAAAGAATCGGTTCACTATCTTTCCCCTTTCCGAAGAAGTCAAAGGCTAAAACCATTTGGCAATCAACTCCCTTCAACGCGTATGCTTGAAAAATAATATCCCTATATTCGAAAACGTATTGCAACCGTATTCGGGAGCTATCCCGAATGGAAGACCGAACATTTGAACACCCAAAAAAAGCATCGCGGCTGGAAACACGCGCTTCATGAAGTTATCTATGAAGCAGACACTCCTTTAGGAAAGCTTTTTGACATTGTTTTGGTTATCCTTATCGTACTTAGTGTGGTATTAGTCATGCTGGAAAGCGTCAAAGAAGTAGACCAAAACTACCACGATCTGCTTTTTACGCTTGAATGGATAGTTACCATCTTCTTCACATTCGAGTACATCGCGCGCATCATCAGTATTAAAAAGCCTTGGCATTACATTTTTAGTTTTTATGGGATTATCGACTTTGTGTCGACCATTCCACTTTATTTATCTTATTTGTTTGCCGGTTCTCAGGTGCTTTTGGCGTTAAGAGCTTTCCGATTGCTCCGAATTTTCAGGATTCTGAAGTTGGTCAAATTTTTGGGTGAAGCTTCACAACTTAAGGAAGCCATGCGTGCCAGTCGTGCCAAAATCGCGGTTTTTATCTATGTGGTCCTTATTCTTTCCATAATCATGGGTACCATTATGTACCTCGTGGAAAGCAACGAAGCCGGTTTTACCAGCATTCCCAGAAGTATTTATTGGACCATTGTTACCTTAACCACAGTGGGTTATGGGGATATTGCGCCCCAAACGAATCTAGGGCAGTTTTTGGCAACGGTAATTATGATATTAGGGTACGGGATTATTGCTGTTCCAACTGGAATCGTTACCGTTGAGTTTTCAAAGCAAAGAGGGAAATTCCAAGTAGATACCAACACGCAAGTATGCCCAAATTGCTCTGCCGAGGAACATAAAGATGGTGCCAAGTATTGTTACAATTGCGGACATGAGTTATGAGCGCAAAAACCCTGATTGCAGTTGTTGGACCCACCGCTATCGGTAAAACCAGTCTTGCCATTGCTTTGGCGCAAAAGTTCCGAACTGAAATTCTCTCTGCAGATTCCCGTCAATTCTTTAAAGAAATGAGCATCGGTACCGCCGTACCCACTGCTGAAGAATTAGAAAAGGTTCCACATCATTTTATTCAACATTTAAGCGTTCATGAAAGTTTTAGCGTTGGGGATTTTGAAAAAGTAGCCCTAGAAAAGTTGGATGACCTTTTCAAACTTCACGACGTAACAATTCTCGTTGGAGGAAGCGGATTGTACGTGGATGCGGTTGTACGAGGGATAGATATATTTCCAGGTATTGACCCAAGCATCCGTGAAGAACTTAATGAATTACTGGTAAGTGGCGGGTTAGAACCTCTTCAACAGGAACTTTTGGAAAAGGACCCTGAATATCATGCGCGGGTCGACCTAAACAATCCGCATCGGGTGATTCGGGCTTTGGAGGTCTGCCGCGGTACTAAAAGACCGTATTCCTCTTTCCTGGGAATTCAAAAGGCAAACCGAAAGTTCAACACCCTATACGTAGGTTTGACTGCTCCAAGGGAAGTGATTTACCAACGTATTGAACAACGAGTGGACCTGATGATGCAACAAGGTTTGCTGGAGGAGGCGAAATCCCTTTATCCTTTGCGCGAACTTAATGCCTTACAAACAGTTGGGTATCGAGAGTTGTTTGCTCATTTTGACGGAACCCTTAATTTCGACGAAGCCATAGTGGAAATCAAAAAAAACACTAGACGTTTTGCCAAAAGGCAGTTGACTTGGTTACGGAAAAATGAAGACGTTCTTTGGGTAAACTATGACGAAGATTTTAATACAATAGTAGCAAAGGTTGAATCAAAACTCCAGTCTTAAGGTATGAACAAGAATAGGATATTGATTGTCATGGGCGTTTCCGGAACGGGCAAAAGCACCATTGGAAAATTACTGAGTGAAAAACTGGATGTTCCCTTTTTCGATGGTGATGATTTTCATCCCGAACGCAATATTCTTAAAATGAAATCAGGTCAACCCCTAACCGATGAAGACCGAAAAGACTGGTTATTGGTCTTAAATGACCTAGCCAAAAAGCAACAAAAAAGTAACGGAGGCATTATTGCCTGTTCAGCACTTAAGCA
>JBCBCH010000376.1:0-3246 GCA_038530835.1 Bacteroidota bacterium
CACTTCTGCAGATTCCGAAGGGTCAAAGAGACCCGCTACCAGTTGTACCCGGTAGCAGGTTTCCTTTTCGGGGGAATCTTTTGGGGACAGTCCTTTTTTACTGCCCTTGAGCCATTGAAAAAGCTTGCTTTCCATCAAAAAAGTATAAGTTTTCCGTTTTAATTACATCCAGATTGTTTTCCAAAGCGCGCTGCAGCAGTTGCGGAATCTCTACCATCTCCATTGCTGCCCCGTTTGTTATGGTATAGCGGCATCTCCAGTGATCGGTACAGAATGTTTCTTCAAAGCCATTGGGCCAAACTTTTACTCCACGGTTGGTAATGACTTGTAGGTGTAGCTTTTCGTTTTCGATACCTTGCAATTGCTCAGCTATGGTATCAGGGTCTTCTCCTGACCAGTGCACAAAAATATCTACACCTTTCAAAATCTTTTCCTGAGGGGTTTTACGAACCGTTTTGGGCAGGGCCAAGGGTTCGCTGTTTTCATAAGCTACTTTTTTGAGCGTATTTGGCAGTTTGCCCAAATTGGCGATTACCGCTTGTGCAAATTCTTTTGTTCCTACTTTTTCCTTACTTATTTCTTCGTCGAAGATATCGTAGGTGTGGATACCTTCTTCCATAGTGGTGAGCCATGCATTCTCAACTTTTTCGGCTACTTCGTTTTGACCAAGATGATTCAACATCATGATCGCTCCCTGAAGCAATCCGGAAGGGTTGGCCAAATTTTGACCTGCTCGCCTTGGTGCTGAACCGTGTATGGCTTCGAACATGGCGCAACTTTCACCAATATTCGCAGATCCCGCCAAACCAACAGACCCTGTTATTTGAGCAGCTACATCTGACAATACATCGCCATAAAGATTGGGCATCACTACGACATCAAACTTTTCGGGTGTATCCGCCAACTTTGCCGCCCCGATATCAATAATCCAATGCTCGCTTTCAATTTCTGGGTACTCCGGTGCAATTTCATCAAAGACTCTATGGAACAAGCCATCGGTCTGCTTCATGATATTGTCTTTGGTAAAACAGGTAACCTTTTTGCGCTTGTAGCGCTTTGCATACTCGAAAGCATAACGCACAATTTTTTCGCAGCCTGGTCGTGAAATCAATTTTAAGCACTGCACCACTTCGTCCGTTTGTTGGTGTTCAATACCTGCATAAAGATCTTCTTCGTTTTCACGGATGATGACCACATCCATTTTAGGATGCTTGGTTTTGACAAAAGGATGAATGCTTTTACAAGGACGCACGTTGGCATATAACCCCAAAGATTTTCGGGTGGTAACGTTCAAGCTTTTGTATCCGCCACCTTGAGGTGTAGTGATGGGTGCCTTGAGAAAGACTTTGTTTTTCCGAATGGTCTCCCAAGCTTCTTTAGAAATTCCAGAAGTATTTCCACTGAGGTAAACATTCTCGCCCACCTCAATTTCATCATATTCCAGTTGGGCTCCCGCAGCGGTCAAAATTTGTAAAGTGGCATCCATGATTTCAGGACCAATGCCGTCTCCCTTGGCTATTGTAATTCTATCCATGTTGTTATAAGATTTTGGCAAAGATTGAAAGAACAATTCATATAATTTTATTTATATTAATTATAAAATACATAACGAATTGTTATGAAATGCAATTTTACAGGATGGTTGTAAGGGTGTTTCCCGTATGGAAAAGGAATGGATAAAACCTCAGGAAAACCTATACTTTTTCGGTGTTTTCTCTTAAAAAACGACCTTGTTCTTCGTCCATATACACAATGGGCATAGCATAGACCAATGGGGTTTCTTTCGGAAAATGGGAGATGATTTTTTGATTGATGGGCGTAAATAAAAGTGCTTTGGTGGTACCCATTACCAGAACACGGCTGTCCGCTTTGATGTTACCTTGCAAGGAAGTTTTGTACATCATTTTTTCCGAAACCAAGGCATTCAGCATGAGTTTTTCGTCAAGTAGAAATGTGACAACTGCATCGGCTTGTTCAACGGTTTTGCAGTTAATATGTACCAAAATCATGCAACACGGTAATTATTGAATTGGGACCAACTCCCCAGCTTGAAGGGCCTCATAGGCATCAGCAGCAAGTAGGCGATAGGCGTTGAAAAAACGACCGCCGTCCGCTCTTTTGAGCTGTACTTGATACCCATTTTGGTTTTCAACATTTGCGACGATAACCCTAGTGCCATTCAATCGCTTCATATCGGGAATCCCCCCTTTTTTAATGATCAAATTTTTTTTGGGAATCAAAATATGGTCATACCCAGAAGCACTCACCTGTTTGATAATAAGTGTGTCTCCTGTACCTATCTGGGCAGTTTTCTGCTGCGCAGAGAGCGTACCAAACGCTAACATCGCAGCAATTAGGATGCTAAAACGAGTCATATGTGAATTTATTTATCGGTTGTTGGCGATGTCAGCTACTTCGTTTCTTACCAAAATAGCTTTAAGGGTTGGGCGAAATCCATAAAAATCCTTGCCGTCTTCCCTTCTTAATATCACTTGGGTCGTTCCGTTGGGGAGTACTTCCATATAGTCCACCACTAAAACGTTACCGTGAAAATTCAAGGTCAAACCAAATCCCGAACTGGTATTCAATGGGTTGTTCAGCAATACCACTTCAGAATATGGAATTTCTAATACCGCGCCTCCTTCAAAGTCGCCCCGACTATTGGCAAAGTGCTCAAAACTTATCGTTTTGGACGTTTGCTGAGCCGAAAGGGAACCCAGAAGGAGTGCGGCGAGAACAAAATAGGAGAGTAATTTTCTTTTCATAAGCTACATTTTTTCAAACGCTACCCCTGTAAAGATAGAATTAATCGCCAATAAAATAGCTTTACTATTGTTAATAAGTAGTTAAACTATTATGGTATGATAGTAATACTTTTATATTTGCAAGCGAAATTCTATCAACCACTATGGAAAGACTGATACATTCTATACGGATAGGTATTAATGACAAGATTTATCTAAAAGATCCTGAGTCCTCTGATTTGGGTAAGCGCATCATTGAACAGAGCATCTTGATGATTGATGAAATGGGTTTTGAGAGCTTTACCTTCCGGAAATTGGGTGAACAAATCAAATCCAACGAAAGCTCCATCTATCGTTACTTTGAAAACAAGCACAAGCTTTTATTGTATTTGGCATCATGGTACTGGGGTTGGTTGGAATATAAGATGGTTTTTGCCACTAATGGTATTGCCGACAAAAAAGATAAACTACAACGGGCCATTGAGATATTGACACAAACCGT
>JBCBCH010000377.1:0-3195 GCA_038530835.1 Bacteroidota bacterium
CGTAACCTTATTCTAGATTTTGGTGATGTTTTTATCAATCTGGATAAACCCGCCACAGCAAGAGCCATGATGCCATTCGGTTTCACGGGCATTGACTCGGACTTACAGAACCTATTTAATGTTTATGAAAAGGGAACCATTTCTTCGGATGCGTTCTTGAACGCGACAGCACAGCGTTTTCCCAAGGCCAGTCGCGCGGAACTAGTTGCAGCTTGGAATGCCATTCTATTGGATTTTCCAGATACCCGGCTTGAATTTTTGGAACAGTTAGCAGTAGAAGGGCGATATCGATTGTTTTTGTTGAGCAACACGAATGAAATTCATATTGACCATGTCAAGAAAGTGATGGGGCAAGAAAAATTCAACCGCTTTCAAAATGCGTTTGAAGTCTTTTACTTGTCATACGAGATGGGCATGCGCAAACCAGATTCCGAAATCTTTCAGTTCGTTTTGGACCAAAACCAACTCCAACCTGAAGAAACCTTGTTTGTAGACGATACTTTGGAAAACATCAGTTCAGCGAAAAGCTTGGGCATTCAAACCTGGCATTTGCAAGTAGGTCAGGAAGATTTCCTCGAACTCAAATCACATCTTTAGATGTTATACTTACTGGTAAGTATTTTATGCTCCACCTTGATTTTTGCAATTTTCAAGGGATTTGACCTCGTGAAAGTGCATACGTTGTATGCCATCATCGTCAACTATGTTATTGCTTTTTGCACGGGCTTACTCTTATATGGTGCGCTACCATCTGTTTCGGCAGTTTATGAGACTTCATGGTTTTGGGGGACCGTGGCACTCGGTGTTTTTTTTATTCTCATCTTCAATCTCATGGCTAAAACCTCCCAAGTAGCTGGAGTTTCTGTGGCTTCCGTGGCGACCAAAATATCCTTGGCCATTCCGGTTTTGATTGGGGTGATTTGGTACAAGGAATCTTTGAGTGGTCTACAGGTTTTAGGTATTCTTTTGGCCTTGTTGTCTGTCTATCTCGCTTCAGTAAAAGACGACATGACCCAAGGCATTGGTAAAAGCTTGTTTTTGCCAACAATGGTTTTTTTGGGTTCTGGGATTATTGACTCCAGCATGAAGTACTTTGAAGAATTTCATCTTATTTCAGACGAAGTACCCTTGTTTTCGGCTTTGATTTTTGGATTCGCAGCACTTACTGGTTTGCTCTTTATTGGTTTTACCTTTAAAAAAAGACCCAAATTCCAAACCAAGGATTTGATGGGCGGTATTGTGTTAGGTATTCCGAATTACTTCTCCATTTACTTTTTGATACGAGCTCTTGAAAACAAAGGGTTTAGTAGCGCCTCTATTTTCACGATGAACAATGTAGGTATTGTGGTGTGTTCTACCCTATTGGGTATTTTGTTTTTTAAGGAAAGACTCAGTCAAAAAAATTGGGTGGGTATTGGAATCGCCATTTCCAGCATTGTTTTAGTTGCTTTGTTTTGAGCCAACATCCTTCAGAAACATATCAAACCCTAGAACACCCTGTTGGCCCGATTTTGCTGAAAGAACGAAAGAGCAAATTCTTGGCATATGCCTTTCCCATTCAATCCTTAGAGGAAGTAAAAGTTCATCTGGAACAATTGAGAGAAGAGCATGCTTCGGCAAACCACGTATGTTATGCGTGGCAATTGGGTACAGTGTCCCCACAATTTCGGGCAAATGATGATGGAGAACCCAATCATTCCGCTGGCACTCCAATTCATGGTCAAATCCGGTCTTTTGATGTCACTAATGTTTTGGTAGCGGTGGTGCGTTACTTTGGAGGAACCAAACTGGGCGTTGGTGGTTTAAAACAAGCCTATCGCGATTCCGCAAAAGCGGTACTGGAAACAGCGAGCATCATTCCTTTAATAGAAACAAAAAAGATGATGGTCGTTTTTCAATACGCACAAATGAATTTGGTTATGCGGGTCATAAAGCAATTGCAGTTGAAAATCATTACACAAACCATGGAAGCCCAATGTTCTCTTCAATTGGAAATCGAAAAATCACGATGGGACGAGGTAAGCACCGCTTTTCAAAAAATTTATGGGATACATATTAAGGAAGACTAAATCCTAAAGTTTGGAAAGAATGTACTTAGGGCATCGGATTGGGCGGTTATTTTTTTTGTCCATAAAAGCAAGTACGGTGGTCGCCTCTACCAGAACCGTGTTGGCTTCATTCCGTATCGTATAATCAAACTCGATTTTAACTGATGGTGTCTTGACCAAACGGGTTTCTACGGTCAACAAATCGTCGTACAATGCAGACTGCTTAAAGTTCATTTGTAAGGAAATTACAGGCAACATGATGCCATTTTCTTCCATGCTCCGATAGGTAATCCCCAAAGCCCTTAACCATTCTACCCGACCCATCTCCAAATACTGGGCATAGTTCCCATGATACACCACCCCCATCTGGTCTGTTTCCCCATATCGAACTCGGAAAGAAAATGAATTTGCCATTATGATTTTAAATGAAAAATGATATATTTAAAGGCTTGGTTAACATGAAGGAAACATGCGAAAAAAAAACAATACTTTCAACTGGGAATTCATTTTTTTTTTAAAAGATTTGTTTACATATTTGTCGCATTCAAAGGGATAATCACAAACCTTGATTCCCCGCATCAAAAGGCGTTATAGCTAACCAACAAACAAGGAAAAACTTTTATGAGTGTTACTGCAAATTCCGTATGGAACAACTGTTTGGCTTTTATCCAGGATAATATCCAACCGCAGGCATTCAAAACTTGGTTTGAACCTATAAAGCCTATCAAGTTAACCGACAATGCGTTGAGTATTCAGGTTCCCAGTAAATTTTTTTACGAGTGGCTGGAGGAACATTACGTAAAATTGCTCAAGGTAGCTTTGACCAAAGAACTTGGTAAAAGCGCTAAGCTTATTTACATCATAAAGATGGAAAACAAGTATGGTAACAAAGAGCCGTTTACGGAACAAATTCCAAGTTCAAACCGAACGGCCATGGCACCCCAAGAATTGGACGTGCCCATTACCTCAAAAAGTCCCGAACTGAAGAATCCTTTCGTGATTCCCGGTATTCGAAATATCAAGATTGAGTCGCAGCTTAATCCAAGTTATAATTTTGAAAATTTCTTGGAAGGCGATTCCAATCGGTTGGCGCGTTCGGCTGGTATGGCGGTCGCGAACAAACCGGGTGGCACTTCGTTTAATCCCC
>JBCBCH010000378.1:0-3157 GCA_038530835.1 Bacteroidota bacterium
AAGAACTTTCGGTAGAAGAGCTTAAAGAAAAGCTTACCGAGTTTACAAAGCAACACGAGGACTTAAAAATGGCGCATGCCGTTACTCCGTTGGAAAATCCCATGCAAATAAGAAGTGCTAGGAGAACCGTAGCACGCTTGGCAACAGAATTAACGAAAAGGGAATTACAATAATTGGTTTTGCCTTATGGAAAATAGAAACTTAAGAAAAGAGAGAATAGGGGTAGTTACCAGTAACAAAATGGAGAAATCCATTGTGGTTTCTGAGGTAAAGCGAGTGAAGCACCCTATGTACGGGAAATTCGTTTTGAAAACCAAGAAGTATGTTGCCCATGACGAGAAGAATGATTGTAACGAGGGTGATACAGTAAGAATAATGGAAACCAGACCGTTGAGTAAGACGAAATGTTGGAGATTGGTCGAAATCCTTGAAAGAGCTAAGTAATCATGGTACAACAAGAATCTAGACTAAAGGTTGCGGACAATACTGGTGCAAAAGAAGTTTTGACCATCCGCGTACTGGGAGGAACAAAAAGACGTTACGCGTCACTTGGTGATAAAATCGTAGTTACCGTAAAAGAGGCTACGCCGAATGGAACGGTAAAAAAAGGTTCTGTTTCTACAGCAGTGGTAGTACGAACCAAAAAAGAGGTGAGAAGACCTGATGGTTCCTACATCCGTTTTGACGACAATGCTTGTGTGTTGTTGAATCCAACCGGAGAAATGAGAGGAACCCGTGTTTTTGGTCCTGTTGCCAGAGAATTGCGTGACAAGCAGTTTATGAAAATCGTTTCATTGGCCCCAGAGGTTCTTTAAAGAAGACACAATGAAGTTAAAGATAAAAACAGGAGATACGGTTAAGGTCATCGCAGGTGATCACAAAGGCACGGAGGGTAAAGTCGTGCAGGTTGACCGTGAAAAGAACAAGGCTATCGTGGAGGGTGTCAATATGGTATCCAAACACGAAAAGCCAAGTGCCAAGAACCCTCAAGGAGGTATCGTGAAAAAAGAGGCGCCTATCCATATTTCAAATCTTTCACTAGTTGATCCAAAAAGTGGTGATACTACTCGCGTAGGGTACGAGGTGAGAGATGGAAAAAAAGTAAGGGTCGCCAAAAAATCCAATGAAGTTATATAGCCATGAGTTACATTCCTAGACTTAAGCAAGAATACAAGGAGCGTGTCATGAAAGCCCTATCTGAAGAATATGGGTACAAAAACATCATGCAAGTTCCCAAATTGGAAAAAATTGTGGTAAGCCGCGGTGTGGGTGCTGCTGTTTCGGATAAAAAGTTGATTGACCACGCTGTGGATGAATTGACACATATTACCGGACAGAAAGCAATCGCTACCCTTTCAAAGAAGGATGTCGCATCTTTCAAATTGAGAAAGGGGATGCCTATTGGTGCCAAGGTTACTTTGAGAGGAGAACGCATGTATGAATTCCTAGACCGATTGATTACCACGGCACTGCCACGTGTACGTGATTTTCAAGGAGTGAAGGCGAACGGTTTTGATGGTCGCGGGAATTACAACTTGGGCATTACAGAACAAATCATCTTCCCTGAAATCAACATTGATAAAATCAATCGTATCAACGGGATGGATATCACCTTTGTAACGTCTGCACAGACGGATAAGGAAGCAAAATCATTATTAAGCGAATTGGGAGTTCCCTTTAAAAAGAATTAAGATGGCAAAGGAATCAATGAAAGCCCGCGAAAGAAAAAGGGCAAAAACCGTAGCCAAATACGCTGAAAAACGAAAGGCTTTAAAAGAAGCTGGAGATTACGAGGCTTTGCAAAAGCTTCCTAAAAATGCTTCCCCTGTTCGTATGCGTAATCGTTGCAAGTTAACGGGAAGACCAAGAGGCTATATGAGAACTTTTGGGATTTCAAGGGTAACTTTTAGGGAAATGGCCAATCAAGGCTTGATTCCAGGTGTGAAAAAGGCAAGTTGGTAAATCGATTATAAAGAAAAAAGATGCTTACAGATCCAATTTCAGATTATTTGACCCGAATTAGAAATGCCAGCAAGGCAGGTCATAGAGTGGTGAACATTCCGGGTTCCAACCTAAAAAAGGAAATCACCAAGATTCTTTTTGACCAAGGGTTCATCTTGAGCTATAAGTTCGAAGAAGATAAAGTTCAAGGCAATATCAAAATCGCCTTGAAATATGACAAGTTTACCAAGGAGCCTATCATCAAAAAAATCCAAAGAGTAAGTAAGCCAGGACTTCGTAAGTATTCCGGTTCTGATGACTTGCCAAGGGTATTGAACGGTTTGGGCGTAGCTATCGTTTCTACTTCTCACGGGGTAATGACGAGCAAGCAGGCCAAGAGAGAAAATGTAGGTGGCGAGGTATTGTGCTACGTCTATTAATAGAAAAAAGAAGTAAGAAATGTCAAGAATAGGTAACAATCCGGTTGCGATTCCCGAAGGCGTCACAGTAGAGGTGAATGACAACACCATTACCGTGAAAGGCAAACTTGGGGAGTTGACTCAAAGTTTCGATGGGGTTTCTGTTGAAATCGAAGAGGGCAGCGTTGTTGTCAAGCGACCTTCCGATTCAAAAGAGCATAAAGCCAAACACGGTTTGTATCGTGCCCTTTTTTCCAATATGGTAGAAGGGGTATCGAAAGGATGGACCAAGGAATTGGAATTGGTAGGGGTTGGTTACAGAGCCAGCAACCAAGGTCAAAAATTGGACTTGGCCCTAGGGTTTTCCCACAACATCGTTTTGGAAATAGCACCAGAGGTGAAAATCGAAACGGTTTCTGAAAAGGGTAAAAATCCTATCGTTAAACTAACATCACACGACAAACAATTGGTTGGACAAGTTGCTGCCAAAATTCGTTCCTTCCGTAAGCCCGAGCCTTACAAAGGAAAAGGAATCAAGTTTGTTGGAGAACAACTAAGAAGAAAAGCAGGTAAATCCGCGTAATACGTAGCATTATGAAATTATCGAAAACAGACAGAAAGTTACGAATACGAAGAAGGATACGTAAGATTTCCTTCGGAACCGAAGCAAAACCTAGACTTTCCGTGTTTCGAAGCAACAAGGAAATCTATGTTCAGCTGATTGATGACAACAAAGGTGTTACTTTGGCCGCTGCTTCTTCTAGAGATAAGGATATCGATGCAAAAGGTACCAAAAG
>JBCBCH010000379.1:0-3154 GCA_038530835.1 Bacteroidota bacterium
GAAGAAAGCAAGGAAACCAAGTTTACTAAAGCCTATAGCACCAGAGCTCCTTTGGCAATGCAAGGAGGAGAACTTTCTGAAAGTATGAATTGGTATTATGGTCCTACGGATGTAGAGGTCTTGGAACAATATAAAACCCTTGGCTTGGCGGATTCCATTCCCTTTGGTTGGGGAATATTCGGTTGGATCAATCGATATGTCTTTACACCGTTTTATGGATTCTTAAGTGGCTTTTTGCCCTTTGGTATTGCGATTGTCGTGATGACGATTATCGTGCGCTTGGCTTTGTCACCTGTGACCTACAAGTCTTACTTGTCACAAGCTAAAATGAAGGTCTTGAAACCGGAAATCACCGAAATCAACGACAAATACAAGGATAACGCCATGAAAAAGCAGCAGGAAACCATGAAGCTGTATAACAAGGCTGGCGTGAGCCCCATGAGTGGTTGTGTGCCTGCGTTACTGCAGCTTCCCATTTTCTATTCGTTGTTTATGTTTTTCCCGACGTCCTTCGCCTTACGTCAAAAGTCTTTCTTGTGGGCAGAGGATTTGTCTTCATATGACACGATTTTCAATTTGCCATTTGCCATCCCGTTTTACGGTGATCACGTGAGTCTGTTTCCGATTTTGGCTTCCATTGCGATTTTCTTTTACATGACATTGACCACGGGGCAAACCATGCAAATGCAACAGCAACCAGGAATGCCGAACATGAAGTTTATCATGTACCTCTCTCCTTTGATGATGTTGTTCTTTTTCAACAACTACGCCAGTGGATTGAGTTTGTATTACTTTATATCCAACTTGATTACCATATTTATCATGTTGGCCATTAAGCACTACATTCTTGATGAGGAAAAAATCCATGCGCAGATTCAGGAGAACAAAAAGAAGCCCAAAAAGGAGAACAAGTTCCAGCGTAAAATGCGCGAGATGATGGAGCAGGCTGAAGCGCAAAAGAAAGCAGGTAGAAAATAGAGAGACGCCAAGGTGGGTTTAAACCTTTTCGCTTTTTGGTGGTCTAATTTGCAAACCAAAATATAGCGTTATGAAAAACCTACATTTCATTCTATTTCTGACTACCCTCATTTTTGTGGGAACCACAGAACAAGCTGATGCCCAAGTACGAAGAACTGCACGAAAGGAAGTTCGTAAACAGCGTAGAGTCAATCGAACCATTCGAAGAGTCAATCGTCGCGTTACCCGCAGAACCTTGAGACGCCTCCCCGCAAACACCCGTCCGGTTGTTTTTAGAAGAGTTACCTATTATCCCGTGGGAGGTATGTTCTATACACGAAGAGGAAGTGTTTATGTTCGTTCCTTCCCTCCAAGAGGGTTTCGACTTCGGGTATTGCCCGCTACGGCCGTTGCGTTATCCGTTCGAGGTATACGATACCAATATGCTGATGGAGTGTTCTACCAGCAGGCCGGAGAAGCGTACGAGATTTCCGCTCCTCCAGTGGGAGCAGTGGTTTCAGAGCTTCCTGAAGACGCCGAAGAAATCAATTTTGATGGTGTATCTGCCTACGAGTTGAATGAGGCCATCTATACCGCTGTGGAAGACGGCTATGAAATCATTGAGGTTTTAGAAGAAGAGGAGCAATAAAAAAACTCCCCCGAAAACCGAAGGAGTTTTGCATTGATAGGTATAGTTTGGTAAGATTTGGGACTTCAAAGATGGGAAGGAAGGTCCGGTTAAAAAATTATTAGTTGTCAAACCGCGACTTTTTGTATGGTAAAAATACCCCCTTTGATGTGTCATCGACGAACGGTTCAAAACCCTAGATAAAACAACCCCTGCGAAAGAATTTCCGCAGGGGTTGTCTTGTAAATAAAGCCCTACAAATATTTATTGTAGCGTTATATTAGTGCAAGGCATCCAGTACCTCCTGTGGTAGCAAGACCTTATCGATAATATGCACTACGCCATTGCTGGCAAAATTGTCGGCACCGATAACTTCAGCATCTACATGGGTTTTGTCTCGGATAAAGACACCGTGGTTCAAGATGGCGAACAAGTCTTCACCTTGAACTGTACCTAAACGTTGGTGATTTGAGAAATCTCCAGCGGCAAAAGCATCACCAGCCACAACATGGTAGGTAAGAATAGAGGCCAACAACGCTTTTTCAGCATCGGTGTCAAAATCGTCCAAACTGTTATACTGTGGTCCTAAAGCGTGCAACAAATCCGCGAAAGCTTGGTTTGTAGGCGCAAATACGGTAAATGGTCCGTCACCTGACAATACACCTACTAATCCAGCATCGGCTTGAATCAAGGCATCAACCAAAAGGCTCAAGTCATCTACAGACTGGGCCAATTCCACAATGTTTGGTACCGGAGGATTGAGTATATCCAATACTTCTTGTGGCAACAATACTTTGTCGATAACATGTACTACTCCATTGCTGGCTTCTACATCTTCCAGTACCACCAAAGCGTTATCATCAGTAGCATCGGTAATGTGGATGTTTCCATTTTTGATGCTGATACCGACATTTTCTCCTTGGAAAGTTCCGATTTGCTGTCCATCAGAAAGGTCACCGGAAAACGCAGCGGTACCTGCAACCACATGATAGGTCAGCACTTTTACCAACAAGTCTTTTTCAGCTTGCGTATCAAAATCAGAAAGACTGTTGAAGTCATTACCCAATGCATCAAGCAAATCAGCGAAAGCTTGGTTTGTAGGAGCGAAAACCGTGAAAGGTCCGTCACCGCTCAATGTCTCTACCAAACCAGCATCAGCTTGAACCAAAGCGTCCACCAATAGACTTAGGTCATCGGTTTCGATAGCGATTTCTACGATGGTTTTCAATTGCAGGTCTGCAACAAAATCCAAAGCTACCTGTGGTAACAACACCTTATCGATTACATGCACGACACCATTGCTTGCCTCAACATCTGGGAGTACAACTGTTGCGTTGGTATCTGTAGCATCAACTACATGTACCACTCCGTCTTTGATGTTGATGGTAACATTATCCCCGAATACGGTCGGAATTTGCTGTCCATCCATTAAATCTCCAGAGAACGCTGCCGTTCCAGAAACTACGTGATACGTTAAAATGTCAATCAAAAGGTCGAATTGTTGGATATCCTTGGCGATGACTACAACAGCTTGGATGACTTCGACACCCAAGAAGAAATCGACCTTTT
>JBCBCH010000380.1:0-3153 GCA_038530835.1 Bacteroidota bacterium
GTTATTTTGTGCTACAAATTATTGGGCTAAAGGTAAATGAAGTATTATATCATTGCAGGAGAAGCGTCGGGAGACCTTCATGGTTCCAACCTCATCAAGGCGATACTCCGTCAACAACCTGAGGCTGAGATACGTTGTTGGGGTGGGGATTTGATGCAACAAGCCGGAGGCACCTTGGCCAAACACTATAAAGAAATGGCCTTTATGGGCTTTCTAGAAGTGGTAAAAAACGTTTCGAAAATCTTCAGTAACATTCGTTTTTGCAAACAAGACATTGCCCAATTCAAACCGGATAAACTGGTTTTTATTGATTTTTCTGGATTCAATCTCAGAATCGCCAAATGGGCGAAGGCCCAGAAATATTCAACTCATTATTATATTTCGCCGCAGATATGGGCGTCCCGCGAGGGCAGAATCAAAAAAATCAAGCGCGACATTGATTTCATGTACGTGATTCTTCCTTTCGAGCAAGATTTTTATGAAAAGAAGCATCATTATCCTGTGAATTTTGTAGGGCATCCCCTTTTTGATGCGATTGCCCATACTTCCCTTCCGGATACTGCAACATTCCGGTCCGAAAATGAATTGGACCCTGAAAAACCAATTATCGCTTTACTACCCGGCAGCCGAAAACAAGAGGTAGAAAAAATGCTTGCAACCATGCTATCGGTCAAGAATTTGTTCCCCGAGTACCACTTTGTGATTGCCGGAGCGCCCAGTTTGCCCTCATCATTTTACAAACCCTTCCTCCAAAATGATAAAGTGGCTCTAGTTTCCCAACAAACCTATCCACTTTTAAAGCATTCACATGCCGCCTTGGTGACCAGCGGCACCGCAACTTTGGAAACGGCGCTCTTTCAGGTACCACAAGTGGTTTGCTACAAAGGGAACTGGATTTCGTATCAAATCGCAAAACGATTGATAACCCTCAACTTCATTTCTTTAGTGAACTTGATTATGAACAAGGAAGTAGTGAAGGAATTGATTCAAAACGATTTAACCTCTGAAAACCTGAAATTGGAATTGTCCAAAATCCTCAGTGGCGAACCACGGGAAAAGGTTTTGGCTTCGTACCAAGAACTCCGTCAAAAACTTGGTGGACCGGGTGCGAGTGAAAAAACCGCCGCGTTACTCATCAAAAATGTTTAGTTTTAGCTTCCAAGTAATCAATTGTATTCTTGGATGTTTCATAAATATTGGTTTCTTGTCGCGTTACTACTCCTAGTTGGATGTGGTACCAGCAAGAAAAGAACCTACAGCAAGACCCGAACCGTTTCGGTAGAGGGGTCATCCGAGGAGACTAACCCCACTCCCAAATTTTCCAAAAAGAAGGAAAAAGAACCTGACCAAAAAATTTTGGATGTTATCGCCACGGCTATGGATTTCAGCGGCACTCGGTATCGTTTTGGAGGCACTACCAAAAAGGGCATGGACTGCTCTGGCTTGGTTTATGTAAGCCTCAAGGAAAACGATATTCTATTTCCGCGCACTTCATACAATATGGCGGATGAAGGCAAACGCATTCGAGTGAACGAAGTTCGCAAGGGCGATTTGTTATTTTTTAAGACCAGTAAAAGCGGTAAACGCATCAACCATGTTGGATTGGTAGTCGACGTTAAAGGAGACGATATCAAGTTCATACACTCCACAACCTCACGTGGTGTGATAGTCTCTTCCTTAAGGGAGGGGTTCTGGAACTACTCCTTTGTCCAGGCTACTCGAATCCTGTAAATGCGTGACATAAATTTCGTTTCGGTCAAACTGACCCTTTTTTTGCTGCTTGGTATCGTATTAGGGTTTCATGTTTATATTCCCCTTTGGCTTTGTCTTTCACTAGTTGCCACAGGGCTCTTTTGGCTTGTTATTTCGGTTCGGAAAGGGTTTGGAAAAAAGTTAAGCTTTGCTTTAGCCTTGGGGGTACTTATGATAGGACTGGGAGCATTCTTGGTACAATCCCGTTTGGGAAGTTTTCAACCCGAACACTATTCCAAAAAAGTCCATTCAGAGCCTTCCCTTTGGAAAGTAACGATTAGCAATAAATTGAAGACAACAGCCTATTCAGAACGGTTTGTGCTTGAAATACATCAATTGAACCAAGCTAAAGCCGCCGGAAAAATCCTTTGGAATGCGCCACTGGACTCTTTTTCAAAGGCATTGAAAATTGATGACACTTTGGTTTTAGCAGCTAATGCGGAAGTAATCCCACCACCAAGAAACCCGGGACAGTTCAGCTATCAAAATTATCTGCACCAATTAGGGATTTTGCACCAATTCAATAAAGATTCGAAAGTACTTCACCATGAAAAAGCTAAAAAGCGTTCCCTTTTTGGTTTAGCACAACAGCTGCGCGACCATTTGTCGGCGGGATTGAAAGAAGCTGGATTTTCGAAAGAGGTCTTCGGGGTAGTCGAAGCGCTACTTTTAGGGCAGCGTAGTGATATTCCAAAAGCACTTTATAAAGATTACCAAAATGCTGGGGCGGTACACATTTTGGCCATATCCGGTTTGCATGTCGGAGTCTTGGTGCTCATTTTTCAAGCTATTCTGTTTCCCTTGACAAGACTCCCAAAGGGAAAAGTCGTTCGTTTGCTAGTACTTATCTTCTTGCTTTGGGGATTTGGTTTTATCACAGGATTATCCGCTTCGGTGGTTCGAGCCGTAACTATGTTTTCGTTTTTATCCTATGCCTGGTGTTTGGATAGACCCACTAGCGGTTTTAACCTTGCAGCACTTTCCATGCTGGCTTTGCTCTTGGTGAAACCTTTGTTTTTGTTTCAAGTGGGTTTCCAAATGAGTTATGCAGCCGTATTTGCCATTTTGTGGTTGTATCCCAAATTACAGGTGTTCTGGTCTCCGGAACCTTGGTTGTTGAAGAAAATCTGGAGCCTTTTGGCCGTCAGTGTTTCGGCACAACTCGGGGTTTTGCCTATAAGCTTATTTTACTTTCATCAATTTCCTACACTCTTCTTTGTCTCCAATCTGCTGATTGTTCCTTTTTTGGGAATACTACTTGGCGGTGGACTCATTGTTCTTGGACTTGCTTCGGTGCGATGGCTACCTTCTGAGGTTGTTTGGATTTACGAGCACATGATTCTAGCCATGAATCGAATCATTCAATGTGTGGCCCATTTTGAAGGATTTGTACTTCGCGAA
>JBCBCH010000381.1:0-3136 GCA_038530835.1 Bacteroidota bacterium
GAAAGCAATAGCTCCCAAAAGAAATGGAGTCCAAGGTGGCACCCCTTCTGCCCCAAGAATACCCGTTAGGCCTAACGCGGCACCTCCGATATTACCCGCTTCATACGCAGCATTTCCTACTAAAATGGCAATTAAAACCAGAATGGTCAATGTATTCTTCACCCAATTTTTTGGAATCGAGGACTGCAAAGCTTGAACAAGTCCAGTTTGGGTCGTCATACCTACCCTACCTGACATTTCTTGCAGAATAATGGTAGCCAAAGTGGAAATCAACAAGGCCCATAGTAATGCAAAACCAAACTTCACGCCAGCAATTGTACAAACGGTAAGCGTCCCTGGACCGACAAAGGCCGCCGCAATAAAAATACCAGGACCAATCTTCTTGAACATCGATTATCGAACTTGTGTTGAAAGGTAAATCTTTTGAGGGAAAAGATGCATTTCATCCAAAAAATTGCATTTCATCTAAAAACCACCCCGAATCGGAAGAATGGGTATACGATTCTCAAATTAGTCGAGTTATAATAGTCCCAAATCTTATTATTGACTTAAACTTGACCAACACCTATGACCTGTAAGGACTGTGGCAAATTATTGGACGAACACGAAAAAGAGGCGTCTTTAGACGCGCTTGGCGTTCCCCTCTGCGCAAGACATACCCGACTCATCAAACGGATTATCCTAAACAACAACACGCCTCTTGAGGCCATTCAATTGTTTTATGGTTTGAAAGACCGCGGCGCACAACCGATGTTGGAATGGTGGGATGGCAAAAAATCGGTTGATATTGCGTTTTCTCGTGTAAAACTGAACATCGAAATCGATACTGAATATAACCTTATCACACACGAACAAGCGCTTAAGGATTTAGAAGATGCGATGCATTCCTTCAAAAATGGTTTTACCACGGTTCGTATTCCGCATTTGACCGTAAAGTACTATTTGGAAGATACCATTGATAACATCCTGGGCATTGTTGCAGACCTAAAAATCAATATGAAGGTTATTTAACCCAACCAACCTTCCCTATCCAAGGTTCGGAATTGGATGGCTTCCGAAACGTGAAGTGTCGAAATTGAGGTTTCCCCTGCCAAATCAGCTATAGTTCGTGATACTTTTAGGATTCGGTCATAGGCCCTGGCTGATAGACCCAAACGTTCCATTGCGGTTTTCAATAAATCCTTTGAAGCCTTGTCCAAAACACAAAATTGTCGAATTTGTTGTGACGTCATCTGGGCGTTGTAATGGATAGCCCGGAAATCAGAAAAACGCTCGCTTTGCAAAGCTCTGGCCGCAATAACCCGTTTTCGTATTTCCAAACTGGATTCGCCACGCGCCGCTTCGGACAATTTCTCAAAAGGAACCGGATTCACCTCAATATGAATGTCAATGCGGTCCAGCAATGGACCTGAAATCCTACCCAAATAGCGTTGCATTTCTGCTGGAGAACTGGACAACAAACTGTTTCCGTCATTAAAATAACCGCTTGGACTCGGGTTCATGCTAGCAATCAACATAAAACTGCTAGGGTATGTTACCGAAAACCGTGCTCTTGAAATCGTGACTTCTCGATCTTCCATAGGTTGCCGCATAACCTCTAATACCCTTCTTTCAAACTCAGGTAGTTCATCCAAAAAAAGAACTCCATTGTGGGCAAGGGAAATTTCTCCGGGTTGGGGATAACTTCCGCCTCCAACCAAAGCCACACTGCTAATGGTATGGTGTGGGCTCCGATAGGGTCGGCTATGTACCAAACCTTTATCCCCAACTTTCCCTATGACACTATGGATTTTGGTGGTTTCCAAGGCCTCTTCCAAGGTAAGGGGTGGCAAAATTGAAGGCAATCGTTTGGCCAACATCGTTTTTCCTGCGCCAGGCGGACCTATCAAAATCAGGTTATGTCCTCCAGCAGCTGCAATCTCCATGGCCCTTTTGATACTCTCCTGTCCTTTTACATCAGCAAAGTCATACTCCAAATCAGTTTGGCTTTTGGAAAATTTGTCCTTCAGGTTAACCTGAGTAGGTTTTAATTGGTGGTCTTTGAAAAAAGTAATGACCTCTTCCAAACTTTCTACCCCATACACGTCGAAATCGTGAACCATGGCTGCCTCTTGTGCATTTTGTTTGGGGAGCACAAATCCTTTAAAACCTTCCTTTTTGGCTTGAAGGGCAATCGACAGCGCACCCTTGATGGGACGAAGGGAGCCATCCAATGCCAGTTCTCCCATAATTACGTAAGCTTCCAAGGAATTGGCTTGTACTTGACCTGAAGCAGATAGAATTCCCAAGCTTAAGGGCAAATCATAGGCAGACCCTTCTTTGCGAAGGTCTGCTGGAGCCATGTTGATGGTTACTTTTTTGCCGGGGATTTTGTAGCCATTGTTTTGTAAGGCAGCAGCGATGCGATATTGACTTTCCTTAATAGCATTGTCAGGCAAGCCAACCAGATGGTAGCCAATACCCTTATCTACATTCACCTCTATGGAAACTGTGGTAGCATCAACTCCAAAAAGTGCACTGCCATAGACTTTTGTCAACATATCCCTTCTTCAAAAGTGAAAAGATAGTGGTACCCAAAAGAGCGTTTTGTTTTGTTTTGACCAATAGGTTATTTCAATTGACCAATACAGAAAAATCTTATAAAATCAACGTTCTGGTCTAAAAACAAGTTGTGATTTAGCTGCGGTTTCGATTTCGGATTTGTTCATCATCATCTTTCGAAACTCTCCGTTCACGTACATTTCCGCTTGGTCGTCATAATGTTCGCTCAGCGGATTTCCAGATTGCCCTGTGGGAAGTATACTAATACTATTCTCGATATCTGAAAAATCAATAATCCTGCGAGTAGATGGTCCTCCAGTGACGGGAAAATATCCTGAATCATCATATACAAACATCAAATTGTTTATCACCTCCCTACTACCATGCACCGGAAAAGGTCCTACATTAAAGTACTTGCGCAAGGACTCTACTTTTCCAAAAGGATGTTCGTGTTCCAAAGTATGGACCTTGTCCCAAGTCCAATCCTCAGGATTATCACCAAAATCGGTAACCAAAGAAATCCATGTGTCCTCAAAAGACTTTAATACGATATCATTCCGCGTCTCTTTTTTGTCAGTCGTATTGACGTTGTCCC
>JBCBCH010000382.1:0-3129 GCA_038530835.1 Bacteroidota bacterium
AAAAACTATCTTTCTACTATATCTGCAATGATTTTAATTGGATGTAATACAAAAAGTAACGAGATAGAATATGGAACCTTCGAGCTGTATGAAAACGATTCTATTGTTGGAACTATTTATCGAATCCACAATTATCAAATAGAAAAGTACCTCGATAAAACTGAATTAATTGCTAGGATACAATACCAATCCGACTCAACTTATTTAATAAACGGAATAGAAGAAACCCAAATTGGAGTTGATTCTATTTCATGGTTGACGACTTATCGAAAAATTGAGGAAAATAGATATAGAATTAATGCTATACCAAGCAATGTTAGTATTGACTATCAATACGATGCAATACTCTTGAAAATAAATAAGACGGTTCCTGAAAACTATAAGTCATTATTGGATTCTCTTAATCTTGAGTAAAAACCAGTTACAAAAATCCCCAAATTCGTGGCGGTTTTCTTCCTAACTTTAAGCTTATGCACCATTAACGCCACTGGATTGCATACCAAATCATATTCAAGACCGGCAGTACCAATTAGAACGGAACAATACGTATGAAAGAAATAGAAACATACATAGTTGATTCATTTACAGACCAACCTTTTAAAGGAAACCCAGCAGGGGTCTGTCTCTTACAGCAGGAGTTAACTGACTCGGAAATGCTTTCAATCGCAAAGGAATTGGGACTATCCGAAACGGCATTTATTGGGGAGCTTAATACGGATAATGAATATCCGATACGTTTTTTTTCACCCGTAATGGAAATACCATTATGTGGACACGCTACGCTTGCTTCATCAAAAGTTCTTTTTGAAAAATATGGAAAAAATTCCATCAGTTTTGTGAACATTCAGAATTTGCGATTACCCATCCAAGGTGATGAAGAGTTTATTAAAATGGGATTTCCAATTTATGGGACTATCCCAAAGGAAATTCCATTTGAACTGCTTGAAGCGCTTGGAATTAAGGAAATAAACAATAGCGTATACAATGCGGAAACCAAGATATTGTTGATTGAAATTCAGAGTGCTGAAGCATTGAAAAATCTAACTCCCGATTTTGACAAGCTAAAAAAATCACATAACGAAATTAACGGAGTACTTGTAACTGCTCTTTCGTCAAAGACAGAATTTGACTTTGAGTCAAGATATTTTTGGCCTTGGAGCGGAACGAATGAAGACCCTGTAACGGGCGGAACGCATACCTTTTTGGCGAAATATTGGGGAAAGAAGTTGAATAAAACCAAAATGAATTCTTTTCAGTGTTCGGAACGAACAGGGTTTATGGAAGTTGAATTGTTGGATGAGACGAACATGACGATAAAAAGTAAAGCTCAAATTGTTCTTGAAGGAAAATTAAAAGTGTAGCTGGTGCCAACAGGTGCAATAATTTATAACTGTTTTCTTGCTAACTTTAAGTTTTAACCTTTAACATGGCTGCGTTACGGGCGAAACCATAGCCGAGACCGTTCGGGCAAGTCGAGAAAAATCAACAATACCAAAAACATATAGCCATGCCCACGAAAGAGACCATTGAAAACTTCATCAAAGCGGTTAAAACAGAGCCACATGACAAGGTCATAGCGCAGTTTTATACGGATGATGCATCAATTCAAGAGAATCAGGATGAACCTAGGATTGGAAAAGAAAACCTTATTAAAAATGAAAAAGGAATGCTCTCAAAAGCCCAGAGCGTAAGTTCAAAATGTATTCGACCCGTTTTTCAAGTTGATAACCGCGTTATAATCAAATGGCATTTTCGATTTGAATGGAAAGACCACTCGGTAACCGAAATTGAAGAATTGGCCTATCAAGAATGGGAGGGTGATAGAATACAAAGGGAGCAATTTTTCTATAACCCAAAACAATTCGTTCCAAAGAAGCCAGAATGATTACGTTTACAATAACCAAAGCAAATGGTTCTGAAACTGTTCACAGCTTTTACCATTGGGCTTGCTTGTAACAAAACCCGAGAATGAACTTAAAAATATATCCTCTTCTTATTGCAATCCCTCTGCTCTTTTCTTGTGGTGACAAAAAAACAAACTTTAACCAAAAAGAGTTAATCGGTGTTTGGTCAGGATTGCTCTTCCAAACGGAAACGAAATACGACTCCATCGTATTGCAACCTGCAGATAAACCCCAAAACGCAACGCTATATAAAAATGGAAATGAGAAAAGCTTTGAGCTGAGTACTAGAAACAAGCACCTTTTTTTTCGGACTGGGGACGGGCTTAGATTTGATGCTACGGAATTCAATACTTCGCAGAACTTGAATGCCGTGCTAACCCATGACCTTTGGAGTCAAGGCCTCACCTTTTCAAAAAGGGATGATAGCTGGGTCGCCCGCATTCCCAAACCCGAAATCATAGACACGGATTATACCGTGTTTTTGGAGTTTTATGAAGATACTTTGGGGACACTCCAAGCAAAAATTCAAAGCAATAAAGAGAATCGAAAATTACACTTCGTAATCGACTCGGTTAAAATCAATGGAAACGATATTGATTTTGACATCACCAATGACCGATTTGGGATATCTGCGGAATACCATCCAAACGAAAAGGGCCTCACCATTTTCTATGGCAATACCTTAAGAAAAAAGGAAGCCCCCTTGACCAAACTTGACCCTGCCAAATGGAAAGGGTACAAACCCCTATCACAAGAAAAATATCACTACGAAGTTCCAAAACCTGTAGACAATTACATTACAAGCGCCTCCCTCGATTCGGTAGGCCTTAAAGCATCAATGCTTGACTTTCTGCCTGAAATGAACAGTGGAAAATACGACCACATACATAGCATCCTCATCACCAAAGACCACAAGCTGGTCTTTGAGGAATATTTTCATGGCTATCACAGGGAATACCTGCATGATATCAGGTCGTCCTTTAAGTCCATTGCTTCTTTGCTGTTGGGCAAGACTATGATGCAAAATCAAAGCATTTCGGCAAACAATTCAATCTTGGAGTATTACCCTGAATATGATGTTTCGGATGCGAGGAAAAAGAACATCACCCTCCATCATGCATTAACGATGAGTACAGGGCTACAGCTGGAAAATGAAGATGAAATGCAATGGAAAAATGACGATTGGGTCGGCTACAAATTGAATCTTCCTTTAGCCTACGAACCT
>JBCBCH010000383.1:0-3120 GCA_038530835.1 Bacteroidota bacterium
TATTGTGCCTGTAGCAGTGGCTAACCTTCCCGACGGACAATTGATTTGTTGGTCTTCACAATTTCGGAACACGTTTATTGGCAACGGTGATGGCGCCACCTTTACTGAATTATTTGACCCTTTCGTGGGTACAGATGGTCAGGCACTAGGTGAATTCACCTCAAACACAGACCATGATATGTTCTGCCCTGGAATTAATAATCTGGCAGATGGCCGGGTTCTTGCCGCAGGAGGAACCAGTAGCGAGCGGACCAGTATTTATGACTGGCGCACTGGGGTTTGGAGTGTCGCTGATGAAATGAATATTCCTAGGGGGTATCAAGGTAATGTTACCCTTTCCAACGGCTCTGTTTTTACGGTCGGAGGTTCTTGGAGTGGTGGTGCTTGGACCAATCGAGATGCCGAAGTATGGACCAGTGCATCGGGTTGGCAGCTGCTTTCAGGAATCAAAGGCGATGACTTCTACACCTTCAATGACCTTTTGGGAGATTCTCAAAGTCCATTGTACCGTGCGGATAACCATATTTGGTTATGGCCAGCGCCTGATGGAAACCTTTTCCATGCCGGTCCTAGTCAACAAATGCACTGGATAAATACATCCGGTAACGGTACCATGATTGCCGCAGGTGCTAGGGGAAATGACAGCTTTTCCATGAAAGGCACAACGGTAATGTTCGATATAGGAAAGATTCTAAAAGTAGGAGGGTCGGTTTCGTATGACGATGGTGACCCAGCCAACAATACCAGTTATGTTATCGATATCAATGGCGGATATGGAAATAACCCGGTAGTAACGGCTACAAACAACAATCTAACTTTTGCGAGAACCATGCACAACAGTACGGTCTTGCCCAATGGACAAGTTTTGGTCACTGGTGGTTTGAGTGATGCGTCGCTGTTTACCGATACTGGCGCAAGGCTTACCGCAGAACTGTACGACCCCAATACCAACTCTTGGACCACGGTCGCTGGTATGCAAACACCAAGAACGTATCACAGCGTCGCCATTTTGATGGTAGATGGTCGAGTTTTTGTAGGAGGAGGGGGTCTCTGTGATTCAACTCCCGGTTGTGTCAATCATTTTGATGCTGAAATTTATAGTCCACCATACTTGTTTGATTCAGGTGGGAATTTGGCCCAACGACCCGTAATTAGTGCACCTTCCGTAGGGAACTACAACACTTCCATTCCCGTAACGGGAAGTACCGGTATCCAATCCTTTAGTTTGGTGCGTTTTTCGGCAGCTACCCACAGTACCAATAACGAACAGCGAAGAATTCCAGTTTCGTTTGGCTCCTTCGGCCAGTCTTATACTGTCAATATTCCAAACCGGAATCTACTTCCTCCTGGGTATTATATGTTGTTTGCCATGGATAGCAATGGTGTTCCATCTATAGCCGAAACCATTCAAATTGGTCAGGGTTTGCAAGACCCGCAAGACAACGAACTCTTGGTGCAACTGGATTTTGAGGAAAATTCGGGAATCACAGTTTCCGATAGTGCTGGAAATAATGACTTCACCATAGCTGAAAGAAATGATAATGGAGCTTCCGTGACCGCTAATGACCATCAATGGAATGCATCTGGTGTTTTTGGTGACGCGTTGGAACTTGATGGAAAATTTCATACATCAAACACTCTTTTGGAACTTCCGTATAACAATGATATCGCTCAACTAGAAGATGCGGTAACCGTAACGGCATGGGTTTGGCGTGATGCCGGTAGTATTGTAACACAAACCGGTAGACCCGCTAATGTCGCAGTGTTTGCCCATGATTATCCCGCGATTTTTGCTGGATTTCACAATTCTCTTTTAAAGTGGTCTTTTGGGACGACAGATGGTTTTGTGGATTGTTATGCTGGACATGCCCCCTTGAATCAATGGATGCACATTGCGGTCACGTACGACGGCCGAGACGCCAAATTGTATTCCAACGGTATTGAGATTTGTAGCAAGCCGATACGCGGTAAAATCCGGTTGCGAAATGATAGTTCACCCAACAGTCGTTTTACCATTTCTGGATTTTATGAACACCGAACTAATTTACCTGTCGTTCCTTATGGTAACCGAAGTGGCATCACGGATGAGGTAGATGGCCGTATTGACGATTTTAGAATCTACAAAAAGGCGCTTTCCGCAACTGAAATTCAATCCATTTACAACTTGGGATTAATAGCCAATGTCCCCGGAATTTCGGATTGCTCCACACAAAGGATTGTTCCGGAGTATAAAATTGGACCAAATGGGCAATGGCGCGAAGGCAATGTGATTGAAGCCCTGGAAGGAAGTCAAGTGTTTATTCGGGCTAAAAATTATTCGGGAGAATATTTTATCACGACACCACAATATGACGGCCCGACTTTTTCTTCTGTAAACAGCACAAGTCGTTTGACGGCAGAAGGGGCGTATCAAATTGACACCTACGTCTATCACTTCAATAATCCAGAACGCAATGATGGTTTGATTGACCGGTCGAATGTAGGACAGTTTGCCTTGACCACAACAGGCGGTTGTTCAACAGTTATTGACTTGCGATTGGAAATCTCTAATGAAAATTGCGAAACCGAGATAATTCCTGAGTATCGCCTCAATGGGGTATGGCAAAGCGGCCAAAATGACCTTACCGTTGAGGTGGGTACCGAAGTAGTATTGAGCATGCTACCCAACACGATTTCAGTAGAAATTGAATTACCTAGCGGCCAAACGGTGGGTGACAATTTTAGTTTAGGACAAGTTACTGCCGCTGATAGTGGCACTTATAAATTGATTTCTGAAGAAGGATGCATTGATTTTATAAATTTAACCGTAAACGACCCGAATGGAAACCAACCCCCGGTTGCGAATGCTACGGGCAGTCCATTGTCGGGCACTTTCCCGTTGTTGGTGAACTTCAACGGTGGTGGTTCGACGGATGATACCGGCATCAGCAGCTATAGTTGGGACTTTGGCGACGGCAACGGAAGTTCAAGTACGTCCCCCTCGCACACCTATACGGCAGCGGGCAGTTACACGGCGACCTTGACGGTAACGGACGCGGAGGGGCTTTCGGACAGCGACACGGTAACGATAACGGTAACGGGCGGTTCAGGTGGCGGTTGTGACCCTTTGTCCGCACCATG
>JBCBCH010000384.1:0-3106 GCA_038530835.1 Bacteroidota bacterium
TTTTGATGATGGAAACACGAGCACGGAAGCAAATCCTACGCATATCTATACGCAACTTGGTACTTTTACTGCTACCCTAACTGTTGTCGATGCAGAAGGACTTGACAACTCTGACACTGTAGAAATTAATGTCAATGAATTAGACAATCAACCGCCTCGAGCAGTCGTGTCTGCTAACGTCACCGAAGGAACTGTCCCATTATTGGTTGCGTTCACGGGTGAGAATTCTACTGACGATGTAGAAATCGTCAGCTACAGCTGGGATTTTGGAGATGGTACTACTTCTAATGCTATTAATCCATCGCATACTTATGCATCCGTAGGAGTATTTATTGCATCGTTAACCGTATCCGATGGAGAAGGGCTAAATGATGTTGAAACTATTGAAATTACGGTAACAAGTCTCTCGAATCAGCCGCCAAGTGCAGTAATCAATACGGATGTGACACAGGGCGATTCGCCTTTGCAGGTTTCGTTTACAGGAGATGCCTCCACGGATTCTGATGGTTCCATAGTAAGTTATGCATGGGATTTTGGGGATGGAAACAGTTCAACTGAGGCAAATCCAACCCATATTTACCAACAAACAGGAATTTTTACAGCTATGTTGACTGTCACCGATAATGATGGAGCAACGGATTCTGAAACGGTGGAAATAACGGTTAATGTCCCACCAAATGAATCGCCCTTTGCAGTGATTCAGGCACAACCTATTCGAGGTGTTGCACCTTTGACTGTTAGCTTTGATGGCTCTAATTCCTCCGATGACAATGGAATAAGTACCTACGCTTGGTCTTTTGGAGATGCCGATAGTTCAACCGCAAATACACCACAAACTTCTTTCGAGTATGCCGAAGTAGGAAGCTACACGATAACTCTTGAAGTAACGGACGGCGAAGGAGCTACTGGAACCACCCAAGTAGCAGTTGAAGTACTTCCTCCAAATGAACCCAGCGCAACAGAAGTGATTGTTACGGCTGCACCAAATCCGGCATCTACTTGGGCAGATCTATACATTACAATGCCTGATGGCGACAACCTGGTCAAGTTTGGTATATTCGACGCATCTGGCAGATTGATATTCACCTTCAATCCCAATGATGTTTATGATGAGGCAAAAGGTACCTACACCCTTCCTATTGGAACCTTGCGAAACGGAATGTACTATGTTAAAGTTGATTTTGGACAAAATGAACCCAAAGCCATTCGACTCATGGTAAGAAATTAAAGAAAAGGCCTCTAGTGGCCTTTTTTTTATTCTTTCAAGTCATTCCAAGAAACATGCTTAGTTTTGCATCCGAATACGAGCAGAATGAAAATATTGGTCACCGGCGCAGCGGGTTTTATTGGCTTCCATCTCTGTAAAAAGTTATTGGATGAGGGTTTTGAGGTTTTTGGAATAGACAACCTTAATACTTACTACGATATAGACCTAAAGTACGGCCGGTTAAAAGAACTGGGGATATCAACCTCTATAACACCTGCAGAGATTTCTTCAATCACCTATCCAAAGTTTGTTTTTGCCGAGGTTGATATAATTGATTTTTCCTCCCTTGAAGGAATTGTACAAGATTTTGCGCCAGATACTATTGTTCACTTAGCGGCGCAAGCGGGTGTGCGATACAGTATTGAAAACCCACAAGAGTATGTAAGCGCCAATATTCAGGGATACTTCAACGTCTTAGAGGTTGCCAGAAAAAATACTGTAGAACACTTGATATACGCCAGTAGTTCAAGTATCTATGGAAATACATCTGAAATTCCGTTCCAAGCAGATGCAAAAACCGATTCACCCATCAGTTTGTATGCCGCTACAAAAAAAAGCAATGAACTTATGGCCCATACGTATGCCCATTTGCATCAAATGCCCATTACGGGATTACGGTTTTTTACCGTTTATGGTCCCTATGGGAGACCGGATATGGCCTATTTCAAGTTCGCCAAAGCTATAGTGGAGGGTGAGACCATTGAAATTTATAATCATGGTGACCAATCTCGGGACTTTACGTACATCGATGATACAGTTGAAGGATTGTACCAAATCGTTAAAAAGGGTTTCATGAAAAAAGGTGAGGTGAGTCACAATGTATACAATTTGGGTAGAGGAAAACCGGAATCCCTGATGACCTTTGTGGAATCTATTGAAACGGCTTTGGGAAAAAAGGCAAAGAAAGCGTTTGTAGCGAATCAACCTGGCGATGTATCACGAACCTGGGCCGATGTTTCCGAACTGACCAAAGACTATGATTATGTCCCAAAAATCAATTTGGAAGAAGGCGTTCAAAAATTTGTGGAATGGTTTAAGAATAGCGACAACCAAAAATACCAAGTAAGGTAATCCAACGTTGAAGTATTGACTTCAACGAAAATCAAGTTAAAACACACAAGATTTTTAAGAACTTTGCAAATTGCAATCAACAAATTAAAGTAGTTAAGCATGAAATTAACCGTTATAGGTACAGGATATGTAGGTCTCGTAAGCGGAACTTGTTTTGCTGAAATGGGAAATACAGTAACCTGTGTTGATATTGACGAGAAAAAAATAGAGAATCTCAAAAATGGGATTATTCCTATATACGAACCGGGCTTAGAACCGATGGTCAAGCGAAATGTCGCCAACGACACTTTGCGTTTTAGCACCAAACTAGAGGAAAGCATAAAAACCTGCAACATTGCCTTTATAGCTGTGGGTACACCTATGGGCGAAGATGGTTCGGCAGATTTACAATATGTACTTCAAGTGGCTTCCGACATTGGAGACCACATGGAAAAAGAACTTATCATTGTCGACAAGTCTACTGTGCCTGTGGGAACAGCGGATAAGGTAACCGCCAAAATCAAAGAACGTCTAGAACTACGTGGGGTAGATATTCCCTTTGAAGTAGTTTCAAATCCTGAATTCTTGAAAGAAGGCGACGCCATCAGTGATTTTATGAAACCGGACCGCGTGGTTATTGGTGTATCCTCTCCAGAGGCTGAGGAACAAATGAGAGCACTGTACGCCCCTTTCTTTAGAACCAATGTTCGTATTATTTCCATGGACGTTCGTTCCGCTGAAATGACAAAGTACGTTGCCAACGCGATGCTGGCCACCAAAATTTCGTTT
>JBCBCH010000385.1:0-3106 GCA_038530835.1 Bacteroidota bacterium
CATGGAGCGGTTGCGCAACTAAAAGCTGATAGTGGCATATTGGAAAGGTTTCGAAGCCTTATCAAACCGATGGGCGACCTCGAACGCTTGGTTTCCAAACTTGCAACGGCCAAAATCAACCCCAAAGAGGTGGTACAACTCAAAAACAGCTTGGAAGCCTTGGTGCCCATAAAGCAGCTGTTGTTGCAAAGTGAACATGACGTTTTGCAGGAGATGGGTAAAGCCATCGACACCTGTGAGTCCCTTCGCGAACGGATAAAAGAGGTTTTGGATGAGGAAGCTCCTATCCAGGTAGTCAAAGGCAAAGTAATTGCGCAAGGGTATTCTCAGGATTTGGATGAGTTACGGGATTTGGCTTTCTCTAGCAAGGATTACCTGGACCAGATGGTCCAGCGCGAAACGGAACAAACCGGCATCACCTCGCTTAAAATTGGGTCCAACAATGTGTTTGGCTACTACATCGAAGTACGAAACACGCATAAGGACAAGGTCCCAGAAACTTGGATTCGTAAACAGACCTTGGTCAATGCCGAGCGTTATATTACGGAAGAACTCAAAACCTATGAGGCTAAGATTTTAGGGGCTGAAGAACGTATCCATGAATTGGAACAACAACTTTTTGACCAATTGTTGTTGTGGATGCAAGAGCATATTTCTACCGTACAACATAGTGCCAAGCAATTGGCGCAACTGGATTGCCTTTGTGGTTTTGCCGTTTTGGCTATGGAAAACAACTACGTGCAACCGCAACTGGATGATTCCACACATCTGCACATAAAAGAAGGGCGGCATCCTGTTATCGAAAAGCAACTTCCGCCTGGAGAAGCCTACATTACCAACAGTGTTACCTTAAACCGAGAAGACCAACAAATCATTATGGTCACTGGGCCGAATATGAGTGGTAAGTCGGCCATACTGCGACAAACTGCCTTGATTGTGTTATTAGCGCAAATGGGAAGCTTCGTTCCAGCGGAATCTGCCAAAATCGGGATGGTAGACAAAATCTTCACCCGAGTGGGCGCGAGCGATAACATCTCTCTCGGTGAATCCACTTTTATGGTCGAAATGAACGAAACAGCCAGTATTTTGAACAACTTATCGGAGCGGAGTTTGGTCCTTTTGGATGAGATTGGGAGAGGTACCAGCACCTATGACGGAATTTCAATTGCTTGGGCGATTTCCGAATTTTTGCACGAGCACCCAGCACGGGCCAAAACCTTGTTCGCGACGCATTATCACGAACTAAACGAAATGACCAAGACCTTCGAACGCATCAAAAACTTTAATGTTTCGGTGAAAGAGGTCAAAAACAATGTGCTTTTCTTGCGGAAATTGGTTCCCGGAGGAAGTGAGCACAGTTTTGGTATCCATGTGGCCAAAATGGCGGGGATGCCCCAACAAGTGCTGCAGAAGGCAGGAAAGATTCTGAAAAAACTGGAAAAATCCCATTCCAGCGAAGAGATTTCAGATACGCTGGAAAAAGTAGGTTCCCAAGAAATGCAACTGAGCTTTTTCAATTTGGATGACCCCCTTTTGGAGGAAATCCGAGATGAAATCCTCCATTTGGATATCAATACCCTAACGCCAGTGGAAGCCTTGATGAAGTTGAACGAAATCAAGCGTTTGTTGACCAAAAAGAAAGAAGCCAGTTCGTAAGCTTTGTACTGCCGCAGTAAATTCCCCAAGATAATTTCAGATTGAAAATCCTTTTGAAATTGAAGAATTGTATTAAATTTGCATCCGCGCTTGTAAAAGCGAATGTTCATTAATCATGCGAAAATAGCTCAGTTGGTAGAGCATCACCTTGCCAAGGTGGAGGTCGCGGGTTCGAATCCCGTTTTTCGCTCGACATCGACTCCGCTCAGTCACCAAGGGTGGAGTTTTTTTTTACTCCTACGCTAAGGCTTCGGAGTACTAAGGCTCGAGTGGTGGAATTGGTAGACACGTTGGACTTAAAATCCAATGGCCATTGTGGCCGTGCGGGTTCAAGTCCCGCCTCGAGTACTCTTTAACCCTCTTAATCATTTGATTTTGAGGGTTTTGTTTTCTAATTAGTAACAATATAGTAACAAAACCTTCTAGATCATGGTTGTTATTGACATTAATTTCGGCTAAATATCTTCAGGGCGATTTTCCTTGCGTTCCCTCTCCTTCTTGTAACTTATTCGAGCCGATTCCACAAATGTTTCAAAAGTCTCGTCAAATCTCTCATATTCAACGTTACCATTTGTAAGCAGGTCATGACAACTGCTGTAGTAGTCCCCAAGCTCGTTCCACAATCCCACGTTATTCAAGAGTTCCCTCTCCTGTGAATGTATTCCAAAAGCCATTATCTCTATCTCGTTGGCCAACGGCAGATGGTCCAAATCGAGGCAACTCATGCTATAGCTCAAGTTACGTATCTTTTGTTGCTCCATAAACAATCTTTTCCTTTCTACTCTTGACAAGGGTTTGGATGGGTCGAGTATATACTCCATCATGCGATGGTATATCTCTGTATCAATCAAGTTCCTTGCCCCTATACCTTTGAGGCCATCATTTATCTCATGTATCCTATGGATATGCACCGCCATTTCAAGGGCGCATTCAATCGAATAATCATTAAGCCCCTTTCGGCGTAACGAAAGATTTACAAGTAGCGTGGAACTCAGGCCGACATTGGGGAATTTCTTGAACATGTTTTCCTTAGCGGAATCACTTAGTACGTAATGCATGATATATGGTTTTAAAAGATTCTTACTAGGTTTTCGATTCTAAAACAACGGAAGCCATCGGCCTCGATGTCCCAATATGCCAATGTTCTAAGGTTGGGTTTACGACCACCCTTGACATCGCGAATAAATACTTCTTGTAAAGTGCCCTTCGCATATCTAATGCTTCCATTTACTTTTTTGTAGGTAAAGGCAACCACTTTCTTTGCCATTGCCCTTTTTAGCTTAAAGACCCTCCAGGCCTTTTTAAGGCAATTGGAAAATTCCGTTTCTGATTCGTAGAAGAGCACCCATGCCCTCTTGAAGATTTCGCTTTTGTAGTTTGCTTTTGTTTTCATTATTAAAGAATTGTTTTAATTATTATAGTTCAAATATAAATATCATTTGTATATAAT
>JBCBCH010000386.1:0-3095 GCA_038530835.1 Bacteroidota bacterium
CCCAATCCACCTTTTCGAATAATGGCACCCAACGGAGCGCCCACGAAGAATAGAATAATGCATGAAAAAGCCAAAGCATACTTCTGGTGAAGCGAAAGAATATGGCTGTTGTAAAACTTGAAACGTTTTTGGAGCTCTTCTTTTTTAGCCTCAACCGTGGTGAGAATTCCATTCACAGAGGTATGGGCATTGTTCAAAATCTGGATTTGCTGCCAATCGGGAAGA
The DNA here is from genome assembly GCA_038530835.1 of Bacteroidota bacterium. Lineage (GTDB taxonomy): Bacteria > Bacteroidota > Bacteroidia > Flavobacteriales > Flavobacteriaceae > Flagellimonas. The sequence goes on from JBCBCH010000386.1 coordinate 226, forward strand.
GCCTCAATAATTTCTTCGGGACTTGATGCCGCAATCTGCACCGTATCCTTTTGTATTTCCTTTTGCAATAGCGTATCCTTGATTTGGGTTACGGATATGGGCGATTTTTTGACAGAATCCCTAGCTAAAACTGGGAAGGCCCCCATACGCCGGGTTATGTTCTTGGAGAAAGCATCCACTTTTTTGAGGTTGTCATCCCGTAAAGAATCAATATCCTTGATAAGGCGGGTGACATTTTTCATTTTGTTGGTGGTGATATTTCCATCCTCCTCCAAATCTTGGTTGTTGAGCTCGGAAATATCAATATTGATGGTGTAGGTCTCAAATTTGGATTTGGCAAAGGGATGTTTCCGTTTTTCCTTGTTTTTCTTGGGTTTCAGTTCTTCGTAGTAGTGGCCATCCTTGAGAACCAATTGAATGATATCAGAGGTTTCACTGCTGATAAGCTCACCTTCCTTCGCTTTGATTACGGTGTTGTTGACCCCTTGTTTTGTTTTCTTGTGGATGATGACATTGTCCAAAAAGCGGTCTTGTTCCCCGAATTTTTTATCCACCTTGATGTTCATCCCTTCGCCAGTCCCTTCAAAGTCACTAAAAACGCCTTCGGTTATCGCCGCCGCTGGTTTTACTTTGGCAATATTCCGGCGCAAATTGAACATCTTTTGCTCTGATTTGGGAATGACGTTGTTCGCGAAAAAGAAAGTAACCAGACCCAAAAAGCTAACGTAAACGATAAGGCTTCGCATGCCCCGTTGCAGTGAAATCCCGGAGGCTTTCATGGCGGCGAACTCATAGTTTTCAGCAAAAGTCCCAAAAGTTAAAATGGACGACAAGAGCACGGTTAGCGGCAAAACCTTGTCGATTAGGGTAGGAATGAAATAAAAAATGAACTTTCCAATAATCACGATGCCCAAACCTTTTCCAGCCAGATCATCAATGAAAAGCCAAATCCCCTGAAAGATGAAAATCACAATCAGGATAAAAAAGGAGCTAAAAAAGTTATAAAGAAACCTCGATAAAATGTATCGGTCTAATATGGTCAATGTCTAATTCCTTATGATGTAATACCCTTCGTCTTCGTATTTTTTCGCGTTAAAGGTAAACAAGGTATTCGATAGCGCCTGATTTGTTTTAAAAGAATTAACGGAGATGGTGGTCTTTGTACCGTTCTTTCCGGTTTCAATTAACTTGTAAATGTGCTTGGTCTCGGCGTCTATTCCCAATAAAATGGATTTTATCTGGGAATTGGTATCCATAGGAATAAGTTTTACATATTGGATTTTGCGACCCTTTACGTTTTGAAGTATGTCCCATTGATAGGTGTGTCCTTCACGGTAAAACGTCAACATTTTTGAAGGGGTAATGGTGTTTTCATCCTCGCTTTTATCCTCGATGATTACCTCTTCGTTATCCGGTACTACGGTATAGACTTTTTTACCGTCAAACATTTGTTTGGAGCCAAACAAATCCACCAAATATTTGTTCCCTTGCAGGGTAGCATTGCCTCGGGTTTCACTTTTGGTGTTCGCTTCGGTGTTTTCCAGACTGTATTTAAAGTCCACATAAATATTATTATAGCCCTTTACCTTATTGTAGACCTCTTCTAAAAGTGCTTTGGCTTTAGTGGAGTTTTGGGCGGTCGCTAAAACAGGAACCATAAGAACCAAGGTGAGTAAAAGTATTTTTCTAAGCATCGTTGTTATTTTGTTTCGTTTTCCAATAATTGTTCCAAGGCAAAAATATCAGGAACCAATACCTGTCGTGCCTTACTGCCTTCAAAGGGACCTACAATTCCAGCAGCTTCCAGCTGGTCAATGATTCTTCCAGCACGGTTGTACCCTAATTTCAGCTTTCGCTGTATTAAAGAGGCAGAACCTTGTTGCGCATTCACAATGACTTCGGCAGCTTCCTTGAACATCGCATCGCGGTCCGCAATATCATAATCAAGACTTGTGCCAGAATCTTCCCCAACGTATTCAGGTAGCAAATGTGCATCGGGATAGGCCCGCTGTGCACCAATGTATTCCGTGATTTTAGCTACTTCTGGTGTGTCAACAAAGGCGCATTGCAGGCGGGTCACATCATTTCCTTGTGTGTAAAGCATGTCACCACGACCAATGAGTTGTTCGGCACCCTGGGTATCCAGAATGGTTCTCGAATCAATTTTTGAAGTTACCCGAAACGCCAATCTGGCCGGGAAATTCGCTTTGATGATTCCGGTAATTACATTTACCGAAGGTCGTTGGGTTGCGATAATGAGGTGAATTCCAACCGCTCTCGCCAATTGGGCCAAACGGGCGATAGGCGTTTCAACCTCTTTTCCAGCGGTCATAATTAAATCGGCAAACTCATCAATCACCAAAACGATATAGGGCAAGAACTTATGCCCATCATTCGGATTGAGTTTGCGTCCCTTGAATTTGACGTTATATTCTTTAATATTCCGAACCAACGCCAATTTCAACAGCTCATACCGGTTGTCCATTTCAATACACAAGGAATTCAGCGTATGGATAACCTTGGTGTTATCGGTTATGATAGCATCTTCCGAATCGGGTAGTTTTGCTAAAAAGTGGCGTTCAATTTTATTGTATAGGGTCAACTCCACCTTTTTGGGGTCGACCAAAACGAATTTGACCTCTGCAGGGTGTTTCTTGTACAACAATGAAGTAATCACCGCATTCAATCCAACGGATTTACCCTGACCTGTTGCTCCCGCCATCAACATGTGTGGCATTTTGGCCAAGTCCACTACAAAAGTTTCATTGCTGATGGTTTTTCCAAAAGCGATAGGCAATTGCATTTCGGCCTTCTGGAATTTGCTTGAGGCAATCACCGAACGCATTGAAACAATGCTGGCATTTTTGTTG
>JBCBCH010000387.1:0-3095 GCA_038530835.1 Bacteroidota bacterium
CCGAACCGTAAAGCGTTCCACGTCAACGGTAAAAAGAAGTTCTGGTAACACTTCATCAAGAAGAAGTAATTCATCGAACTCAAGGTCAAGAAGCCGAAGAGTTCAGTAAAAATAGTTTTTAGGTTGGTTAGTTGTTTACCCTGTGGTTGGATTCATCAGCCACAGGGTTTTTTCTTGCCCAACTTTCTATTCCGATTCGTCTCGCTTTAGCCATCGTGATAAGTATCCTGTCACATCTTCCGAAAGTTCAAAACGAAACAAAATACCCACGTACATCACTCCAACAATGGCAGATTTCAAAAGAATGTTCACTATCGGATGAAATCCAAAATCAAAAATACCGAACAAGACCGCCAGTAATAATAATGCCCAAAACACCCTAAAAGTAGCTCCTGTAAAAGGAAACATCCCAAACTTGACCTTTACAAAAACAAGCTTCGCCAAATTGAAAATGCCTATTGCGGTAAAACTGGCTACAGCAGCACCTTCAATACCATATAGGGGTATCAAAATCCAATTTAAAATAATGGTCAAAATCGCCAACCCCACCCCAAAAAGGAGAATAGTCTTATAATATTGGGAGTTATAGAGAATGGAGTTGATGTTCCCTAAAACAGAATCAAAAACCTTCGCCAATCCAATAAGAAAAACAACCAAGGTACCATCGCGATACGTTTCGGGCAACAGCAAGAAGAAATCTTTCAAATTGAGCATAATCAACAAAAAGATGATACCTGAAACGATGAATAGCGTAAGCGACGTTTTTTGGTACAATCGCGTCAATCCGAATGAATCGCCTTCTGCCATTAAATTAGCAGTTAAAGGATACGTGATTTGATGCATTGCGCGGGAAGGCACTATGACCACGGTTGCGATGTAAACCGCTACACCATAATAGGCTACATTTTCTATTTCCTTGAATTGATTAATCATTACTTTATCAATTTCCAATAAAATCAAGGCAGCCGAACCTCCCAAAATGATGAGCAAGCTGTATAGCATAACCTCCTTGAAATTTTCCGGTAGTACAAAACGCCAACGAATCGGGTGCAATAACACCGCATAAATGCCCATAATCAGGGTACGCAGGAGGTACAATCCTACCAGACAGGCAAAAAAGAGGGGCAAATCAATAGTTTCGAAATAGAATAAAAGCAAAAGTACGGTTACCCCTACTCTACCAAAGACCTCCTTCATTAGGTTCCCAAAAGCAGATTTCAACTGCACCTTGCTCCATGCAAAAAATACTTCGAAATAGGCCATGGCGGCACCCACCCAGAAAACATGCCAAATATAACCTTGAACCAGGGCGTTTTGCGAAGACAATGCCTTGGCGATACTTTCTTGAAAAAGAAGCAACAGCAATAAAACCAATATAATTCCCAAAAGCGGAACCCCCAACATGGTCGTCAAAAAACCAGCTCGTGTGTCTTCGGAATAGGTATTGTAGAACTTTACCATGGTATTATGTACCCCAAACGCCATCAAAGGCATTAAAATAGCGCCGGAGGCTAAGATGAAAGTAACCAATCCGTAATAGGCATCAGGCAATATCTTGGTGTATAAAAACACCGTATTGATGGCCCCAAAGGCAAAGCCTATATAGGTACTGGCCATATTTTGCAAAGATTGTTTTAAGACGATTCCCATCGTATGATATTTGCCAAGGTTTCCGTCAATTGTCGCCTGTGATACTGTTGGATATTCTTCGGACTAGCGACCAAACGCTTTTCTTGATATTGGGAAAACCATTCCAAAAGTACAGTGTTTAGTTCGGTTGTATCTTCAGGAGTGAGAAAAGTGCCAGATTCAGTTTCTTGCACCATGATTCCTGCCTCCCATTCCTTTGGACCAATCGCCAAAATGGGTCGCTGCGCGGCAAAATATTCAAACAACTTTCCGGGAATGATACCGGCGGTTTGTGCACTATCTATCTCCAGTAACAATAGTATCTGAGCCTTTTGCTGTAGCTGCAACACTTCTTGATGGTTCAAATACCCCTTGAAATCAACATAATCCAACAATCCGTGGTCCGCTAAACTGTCTTTGACTTCAGCCCCTACAATGCCAACCAATTGAATCTTTAGTTTTTCAGCAAATAGTGTATTCGTCCGCACCAGCGCTCCCAAAACTTCCCAAAGCTGCCTTGGATTTCGGTCCGTCAATAATGAGCCAATGTGGGCAACGGTAAAGTCTTTATCCAATGCTGAAGTGTATGGGTTATCCTCGTAGCCATTGGTAACCACTTCAATGGGTTTTGAGGTAATGTTTTCAAATTCTGAACCCGTTGTTTGGCTGGTGACGACAATTTGGTCGGCGGATGACAACACTTCGCGCTCCAAATCTTTGTGCTTTTGTTTCGAAGATTTGGTAAGTTTTAATCTTTCATGGTAACCAATACTGGTCCAAGGGTCCCTAAAATCAGCAATCCAACGGATGTTCAATTTCTTTTTTAATCCGAGTCCAATCAAATGGACGCTATGCGGAGGCCCAGTGGTAATTACAGTCCCTATTTTGTGTTCCTGTAGATACGACCCTAAAAAATCCACTGAAGGTTTCACCCAAGCCACACGCGCATCGGGAATAAAAAAGTTTCCACGAACCCAAAGCAACACCTTTTCGAGAAATCCCTGCTTCTTTTTCGCTATCATTCCCTTACTTATAGTTTGGGTTTTGGATTTGGACAAGAACGAGGCCCAGCGATACGGTTCGCGAATCTTCTGCCGTAAAACCGTAATCCCTTTGGGAATTTCTTCTACTAACTTTTCATCTAAAATGGGATAAGACGGGTTTTCAGGGACATACAGTATGGGTTCAATGCCAAATTCCGGTAGATATTTTACAAATTTGAGCCAGCGCTGAACGCCTGGTCCACCAGCAGGAGGCCAATAATAGGTAAGAATCAATACTTTTTGCATCAAGTATCTTTTTTCTGGACTTTTTTGCGGAGTGAAAAGCCTGCTCCGCCCAAAACGATAAGCCCCAACAAAATACAACTCGCCAAGGTAATCTTGCTACCTGTTTCTACAACTGGCGGTTCAAATGAAAATTCGATGGTATGTTCCCCTGAAGGCACATCCAGACCTCGAAGCGCG
>JBCBCH010000388.1:0-3086 GCA_038530835.1 Bacteroidota bacterium
GTAAAGGCTTTAGATGAAGTTGAAGGCATTCATAGACTTCGTATTTCTTCCATAGAGCCCAATCTGCTAAAGAATGAAACCATTGATTTTGTTGCCAAGAGTAGTTCTTTTGTCCCTCATTTTCATATTCCCTTGCAGAGTGGGAGCGATGCCATACTCAAATTGATGCGTCGCCGCTATTTGACCAATCTGTATACGGAGCGTATTTCACGAATCAAAGCGGTAATGCCCCATGCTTGTATTGGGGTAGATGTTATTGTTGGCTTTCCTGGAGAAACGGATGAACATTTCTTGCAGACTTATCATTTCTTGAATGATTTGGATATTTCCTATCTGCACGTTTTTACCTATTCTGAACGGGATAATACCCTAGCTGCGACCATGGAAGGGGTAGTTCCCAAAAATGTACGAGCAAAGCGAAGCAAAATGCTTCGGGGATTATCTGCGAAAAAGCGACGTGCCTTTTATGAAAGCCAAATTGGTTCCTCACGAACCGTACTTTTCGAAGGTGAAAACAAATCTGGATATATTCACGGGTTTACCGAGAACTACGTAAAGGTGAAAGCACCTTGGAACCCAGAGTTGGTCAACACCTTGCATCAAGTAGAATTGACCGAAATTGACGAGGATGGTTTGGTGCGCTTCGAGTTTACGACTTCTAAGGTGATGGCATAAAAAAACCTCTCCGAGGAGAGGTCTAGTTTGGTTTTTCGCGAAGTACTTAGATTCGAATGCCTACGGGCAACATTTCCTTGTATTGGCGATTCTTCCTCAAAAATCCAGCAATGTGCGGACTAGTAGGAACCACCCTAAGGTTTTTTTCTTGAATCTGTTGTAGTACTGCGGTGATGAAAGACTCTTTAAATCCTTCTTGTGTAATTTCTTCTGGAATAACCAGTTTGGTCAAAAAAACTTTTCTTTCTTGCGAGGAGTATTCAATTTTGGCGAGATGCCCATCGACCTTCGTCTCGAACTGGCGTAGGAAACTATTGTCCTTCACTTCCATTTCTGTCATATAGTTCTGTTTTAAAAGTTGGCTTTGCTTGTTCTTTGTACCTTTTGATGGTATTCATAAGATTTTGCAAGTCTGTAAACAGCGGGGCTATTGCAAAAGGAGTACAAAATTAGTCAAAAATATGTTAATTTCCTAGTGTTCTCGACAATAGGTCTAAAATGACAGATGACAGAATCCATATCTATTGCATGCCTGGAATGGGTGCCAATTCCTTGATTTTTGAGGGGCTATCCCTACCTCAAGAACAGTTTGAATTGCATCTATTGGATTGGTTCTTACCGGAAGGAAAAATGACCCTTCAAGGCTATGCTGAACGAATGTGTGAGCAAATCAAACACCCGAATCCCGTGCTATTGGGGGTCTCTTTTGGGGCGATGCTTGTGCAGGAAATGGCCAAAATCATCCCAGTACGCAAAGTTCTTGTGGTTTCCGGTGTGAAATCTTCCAAAGAGCTCCCTCTTAAGATGAAGTTCGCACGGTGGACAGGTGCCCACAAATTGCTTCCTACTGGACTGGTCGACAACGTTGAGCTATTGGCAAAATATGCTTTTGGCGAAAATTTGACCAAACGCATCAATCTTTACCAAAGGTATTTGTCCATAAAAGACAAACATTATATGGATTGGTCGATACATCATATGGTAAACTGGTCCCAAACCGAACCTTTGCCCAATGTGGTGCATATTCATGGGGACCGAGATAATGTATTTCCTATCAAAAAAATCAAGGATTGCACCGTGGTACACAACGGCCATCATGCCATGATAGTACATCGCGCCAAATGGTTCAATGAGCATCTACCGGCAATTATTTTATCATAAGGTAGTTCTATACTATATCTTTGTTTCAAATTCCTTGTATGAAATATCTGAAAAATGTCTTGGCAGTCATTGGTGCATTGGTGGTAGTAGGCACTTTGATTTTCGCTGTACAATCTTCTCCAGAACAGAAAGAAGCTTTGACGCAAGTGGTCAAGCCCGAAAAAAATGTGGCGGATGGCTATCAAATCAGTGCTATTGAAATCCCCAAGGATTTGAATTTTGCAGGGGAGCCTGTGCCTATGGATGACCAGGATATTATGGAGCGCGTAGACCGGGAATTCTTGGTAAACACCTACTGGCAATCCAACGCCTTGTTGCTTATGAAACGTGCCCATAGATATTTTCCTATTATCGAACCTATTTTGGCAAAGAATGGCGTGCCAGATGACTTCAAGTATTTGGCGGTTGCCGAAAGTGCATTGATTGACATTGCGTCTCCAGCTGGTGCAGCAGGGATGTGGCATTTTATGAAAGGTACCGGAAAGGAATACGGATTGGAAGTCAATGCGAATGTCGATGAGCGATACCACATTCAAAAATCGACCCAAGCGGCATGCGAATATTTGAACCGTTGGAAAAAACGTTTTGGAACATGGACTTTAACTGCTGCGGCCTATAATGCGGGTCCTGGGGGTATTCAAAAATATATGCGCATTCAGAAAGTAGACGATTATTATGACCTTTTATTGGGTGAAGAGACCAAACGCTATGTTTTTCGAATTCTGGCTATCAAAGAAATCCTTTCGAACCCTGCCAAGTACGGATTTGAGGTAGAAAATGATGATTTATACGACAGTGTGCCCACCTTTACCGTTGAAGTCGATACCGCTGTGACAAGCTGGGCTGATTTTGCAAAGCTGTACGAAATCAACTATAAGATTTTGAAGCGTCACAATCCTTGGTTGCGGGAGCCTCATTTAAACAATGTTTCACGAAAGAAGTACACTATTGAAATTCCGAATAAGGGATATTATAAGGAAACTACCGAGGGGCGTTAATAGTTTTATCCTCTTATTCTTCTGTGGGATAATGTTTGAGCAGTTTTTTTACACGAGTGTTGAAGTTATTTTTGTTAACACCGATTAGATGCTCTGTTGCAGTTAAAAAGGTTTCCAATCTGTTTTTACTCCCTGCATTAATTAGAGTATTGATTCCTTCCTGACCTTTTTTATTTTCTATCTCATGGGCCAGCACCCCAGCGATGGTAGAACGCACCGAAATTTCAGGGGCAATATGAGAGAAGATTTTTG
>JBCBCH010000389.1:0-3072 GCA_038530835.1 Bacteroidota bacterium
GATGCCTGTGCAGGGGCCGGTGGAAAAACACTGCATTTAGCATCCCTTATGGAAAACAAAGGACAGCTGATTGCTATGGACATTTATGAAAGTAAGCTCAAAAAACTGAAAGTTCGTGCCCGACGTAATGGGGTCCATAACATGGAAACCCGAATCATCGAGAACAGCAAAGTAATTAAGAAGCTTCATGAAAAGGCGGACCGTGTCTTGTTGGATGCCCCTTGCTCTGGTTTGGGGGTTATTCGCAGAAACCCCGATTCCAAATGGAAGCTGCAACCCGAATTCTTAGAGCGTATCAAAGGCGTGCAACAGGATATTTTGCAACGCTACTCTAAAATGGTCAAACCTGGGGGGAAGTTGGTCTACGCTACCTGTTCCATCCTACCCGAAGAAAACACGGAGCAAGTGGCCGAATTTCTGAACTCTGAAGCAGGGGAAGCATTCGAACTATCTAAGGAAAGAAAGGTATTCGCCTCCGTCGAAGGTTTTGATGGTTTTTACATGGCGCTATTGGAAAGGCAGTAGCTACACGCTGTAGTCCGAAACTTCAGCCTTCGTAGCCAAGCAACTTCGGCGAAGCAGGCTAGTGAAGGACTAACCAGTTCTCGATACAATTTTCTTCGAAAATCACTCGAACTGACATCTAACCCTTGAATCTTCACCCTTAACCTTGAGACAAAACTTAAGTTCAAGCGCAAGCACCAAGCCTCAAGCATCAAGCATACGACATCCGACATCCGACATCCGACATCCGACATCTGACATCTGACATCTGACATCAAGTTATTTGATTTCTGTAACTTTATGGCATGCAAAAAAGAGTCTCCATTGAGGATTTTTATCAAGAAACGCAGCATTACATCCCAGAAAGTGTTCGGACTGGCATAGGACATTTTAATGTATTCAAACTGGATGAATTCGCCAGCGCTAAGCCCAAACCCATGCCTTTTAACCGAAGGGATTATTTTAAAATCAGCTTAGTTCAAGGGAAAAGTAGGGTACACTACGCAGATAAGATTGTACAAGTAGAAAAGCAGGTAGTGGTTTTCTCCAATCCGCAAATTCCCTACAATTGGGAAAAGATTGACGAACAGCTCACCGGCTACTTCTGCGTATTCACGGAGGCATTCTTTCATCAATTTGGAGATTTGACCAAATATCCGGTCTTTCAACCCTCGGGAAACCCTGTCTTCCAGCTTACAGATGAGCAAACCGAGACGTTGAGTACCATCTTCCAAAAAATGTTTTTGGAACTGGACTCCGATTATCAATACAAATATGATGTGTTGCGCAATTTGGTGTTTGAACTTATTCATGCTGGATTGAAAATGCAGCCCGCGACCATCTTGGAAAATCAATATTCCAACGCCTCGGAACGGATTTCGGGATTATTTATGGAGCTTTTGGAACGACAGTTTCCTATGGAAAGTCCAATGCAGCGAATTCGACTTCGGTCCGCATCGGACTTCGCCCAACAATTGGGCATGCACGTGAATCATCTGAACCGTGCTTTAAAGGAAACTACGCAAAAAACAACTTCGGTGCTCATTAACCATCGTATTGCGCAAGAAGCCAAAATACTGTTGCGGCACACCCACTGGAATGTTTCCGAAATAGCACATAGTTTAGGCTTTGAAGAGACTGCACATTTTTCCAACTTTTTCAAAAAACAAACACAGTTTTCCCCAGTAGCGTTTCGAAAAACCGAAACTGTTTGATTTTTACAACAAATGGATTCCTTCCTGTAAACCATTCCAGCTCTACCTGCTGAACTTTGTGGTATTCAAAAATTTTAAAACACAAAAAGATGAATACACAAAAAATAGCATTGGTCACCGGCGGGAGTCGCGGACTGGGAAGAGACATGGCCCTAAAGTTGGTCGATAAAGGCATAGGAGTAGTTTTTACCTATAATTCAAATAAACAAGCTGCCGAAAAAACCCTAGATGACTTAGCGGCCAAAGGTGGTAAAGCGTTGGCCCTTTCTTTGGATGTTCGAGATGTAAAAAGTTTTGAAACTTTCAAAACCGATTTACAAAAACAACTTGAAAACCATTGGACCACCTCAAACTTTGATTATTTGGTAAATAATGCAGGTTTCGGTCATAATGGAATGGTTACCGACACTTCAGAGGAAGCTTTCGATGATTTAATGAACGTACACTTTAAAGGGGTATATTTTTTGACTCAAACGATGTTGCCCATAATGAACGATGAAGGCGGAATCATCAACCTCTCAAGTGGACTAGCGCGTTTTTCGTTACCCGGATACTCTGCCTACGCAGCAATGAAAGGAGCCATTGAAGTTTATACTCGTTATTTGGCCAAAGAATTGGGCGGTCGTAAAATCAAAGCCAATACGGTTGCACCTGGAGCCATCAACACCGATTTCAACAAAGAACGGTTCGAGTCAGCTCCCCAAATTGTGGAAGCGATTGCTTCACAAACTGCTTTGGGTCGTGTGGGAGAAAGCGAAGATATCGGCGGTATCGTTGCTTTTTTATGCACGCAAGATGCGGCTTGGGTCAATGGACAACGCTTGGAGGCCTCCGGTGGAATGTTCATTTAAAAAGCGCTGAAGGGTATTTCAAAAAGGAAGTAAAATTATGCGTTACGGTTCGGCAAAGGCATCCATAAAAAAATGGAAAGCTGTACATTTGCACTTTCTTGAACCGTTCAATAGCAAACTGCATGATTCATTTCTTCGGGGACGCGGCGAACAAAGTTTTCGCGGTCCAGACCACTAAAGAAATCAACCCAGAAGACATAGCAAAACTTTCTTGGCTGTTCGGCAACCAATCCAAAATACACATGGCGTCAATCGACGCCTTTTTTGTTGGCCCGCGCGCAAGCATGATTACCCCATGGAGCACCAATGCCACTGAGATTACCCAAAACATGGGCATTTCGGACATCCTACGTATTGAGGAGTTTATTTCGGTTGCTGAGGGATTTCAAGATTTTGACCCAATGCTTTTCCAAAAGTTCAAGGCGTTGGACCAAGACCTGTTCACCATCAATATTCAACCTGAACCCATAATCCCCATTGACAATATTGCGGAATACAATACA
>JBCBCH010000390.1:0-3056 GCA_038530835.1 Bacteroidota bacterium
CGTAGGACAAGCGAAGTGTACAGCGCAGGACCGTCAACCCAAACCCACCATCCGTCAATTGCCTCGCTTTTTTGTTTACGGTTATTCGTGCACGAATGTAAAGGGCTGTCCCAACAAAAAAGCGAGGCAATTGACGGATGGTGGGTTTGGGTTGACGGTCCTGCGCTGTACACTGAGCGTCAGTAGTTGGCTGTATCCTTTTGGCGTAGGACAAGCGAAGTGTACAGCGCAGGACCGCGGGCTCTGAGGTTCTTTTGCAGGTCTTCTTAGCGGAGGTAGTTCGGCTTCGCAGGCCACTGGGCTTCGGACCGCGGGTTATTGGGACACGAATTTCACGAATGACACGAAACATTAAATGGGCTGGTCGTTGAGCGTACGCGTGTAGCTGAAGCTTTAGTGCAAGAGCAGTCGAAACGACTTATCTGTTGTTTTTGCAAAATATTACGGAAAGATGCTGAAACAAGTTCAGCATGACCTAATTGAGGTCTTTTTGAAGGACACAAACCAGCCCGTTCTGGTCGAGGTGGGTTTCAAGAATGACAAGGATTTTCCAATTAACTAGATTCCTAGGGACGGCAGTCGGTCATAGCCTTTTCAGCTTTCGTAGCTTTACTACTTTAGCGAAGAATGCTGGCGTCGAACGAACGAAGTGACCGAAGGAATCTGTTACAATGAGCAATTAGTAATAAACAATTAACAATGGATAATAAACAGTGGACAGTTATCAGTTATCAGTTGTTAGTCGTCAGAGTTCAGTTTCCAGTTCTCAGAAATCTGATGTCTCATATCTGATTTCTGACGTCTTAGGGAAAAGGTCAAAGATTTGGGGTATTGCTTATTGCTTATTGCTTATTGCTTATTGCTTATTGCTTATTGCTTATTGCTTATTGCTTATTGCTTATTGCTTATTGGAAATTGAAATTTGCATCTGGAATATCCTAACTTTGAATTCGCTAAAATGAAAACCATGCTAGGACTAAAACTCCCTACGGACCCGCGATGGGTGAATATTGTTGAAAAGAACATCGAAGAGATTTTGACGGATCATGCTTACTGCGAGCAAAAGGCAGCGAGTACGGCGATTTCATTGATTATTGGTTTTCCGGAAAAGTCGGAGTTGGTCAAGGAAATGACGGCTTTGGCCCGTGAGGAAATGGGACATTTTAATATGGTTCATGATAAAATCTTGAAGCGGGGTTGGGTGCTCGGCCGGGAACGAAAAGATGAGTACGTCCTAGAATTAATGAAGTTCTTTCCAAAAGGGGGAAGTCGCGAAACACATTTGGTGCACAAACTCCTATATGCAGCCTTGATTGAGGCGCGAAGTTGCGAACGTTTTCGTTTGCTTTCCGAAGAAATCAACGATACCGAACTAGCTGATTTTTACCGAAACCTGATGATTAGCGAAGCCAATCACTATACTATGTTCCTGAAATTTGCTCGAAAGTACGGGAATCGTGAGGAGGTAGACCAAAAATGGCAAGACCTTCTGGAGTACGAAGCTACGCTAATGGAAAAGCTGGGCAAAAAGGAAACCATGCACGGCTAGACAAAGCTTTTCTTTTTGTTTGAGCCCCTACTCCAATTTTCGTTGGTAGTAGTAATACAATTCAAATTGTGACCGTAACTCTGCTTCGTTGATACCTCGCTGGCGGTAAGCGTTGTCTTGTTTTTCTGAAAAAATACGTGCTTTTAAATTGTCTCTCCAGGAGATATCGAAGGTATCCAGAAGTTCTTGTTTGATATCCTCATCATAAATGGGACAGCCTACTTCTACCCTGAAATCCAGGTTACGGGTCATCCAATCGGCGGAAGAGATATAGCAGTGTGGATCGCCACCATTACCAAAGATGAATAAACGAGGGTGCTCCAAGAATTTATCAACCACACTGATGGCTTCAATATTCTCGCTCATCCCCTCTACCCCGGGAATTAAACAGCACACCCCACGAATAATCAACTGAACTTTTACACCTGCACGACTCGCTTCGTATAGTTTGTCCACCATTTTATAGGAGGTCAAACTGTTCATTTTGATTTTGATATAGGCTTCCAAACCAGCTTCGGCATTGCTGATTTCGTTTTCAATCAACTTGTTGAAAGTAGACTTGGTATAGTGTGGTGAGACGACCAAATGCTTGTATTTGCTCACCTTGTAATTGGTTTCAAAGAACTCGAACACCTTGCCCATTTCCTTTAGGATGCCTTCATGGGCAGTAAAGAGGGTGTAATCCGTATAAATTTTCGCCGTGGATTCGTTGAAGTTTCCCGTACTGATGAAACCGTAGCGCTTGATGCCTTCGCGTTCTTCGCGTTCCACCAAACAAATCTTGCTATGCACCTTTAATCCGGGGACGCCAAAAATCAAATCCACGCCTTCTTCTTTGAGCAAGTTGGCATATTCGATATTGGCCTGTTCGTCAAAACGGGCTTGCAATTCGATTTGAACCGTTACTTTTTTTCCGTTTTTCACCGCATTAATCAACGCAGAGGCCACCTGACTATCATTGGCCAAACGGTAAATGGTTATTTTGATGGTTCGTACCAAGGGGTCGAGCGCCGCCTCACGCAAAAACTTGGTCAAATATGCAAAGGTGTGATAGGGTGTATAAATGAGATAGTCTTTCTGGGCAATTTTCTCCAACAAACTCCCCTTCATGCTAAATCCTTTGACCGGAAGCGGTTCAATTTTTTGGTACATCAAATCGGTACGGCCCAAACTAGGGAACCCCATGTAATCGCGACGGTTGTGATAGCGCCCACCAGGAATAACACTATCCGTATCGATAATATTCATTTTTTCCTTTAGGAACTGGAGCGTGTCCTTATCGATGGTTTTATCATACACGAAACGCACCGGGTCACTGATTTTTCTTCCCTCAACGCTAGATGAAATCTTTTCTATAAAACTCTTGGTCAGGTCGTTATCAATATCCAATTCGGCATCACGGGTAATTTTAATCATATGGGCCGAGATGCTTTTGTATTCAAACATCGTAAAGATGCTATCCAGGCAAAAACTATATCATCATATTGGATGATGTTATTCGATTTTG
>JBCBCH010000391.1:0-3051 GCA_038530835.1 Bacteroidota bacterium
TATTTTGATGAGCGCTATATTCCTGCCCTCGAATCCTTCAATTACATCCTAAAGAAATACACCGAAAGCAACAAGCTAAACGAAGCAACGATTTGGCGAGAGAAAACCAATATGCGTTTAGACAATCCTGAGCTCGCCATCAAAAACATCAAACGGATGTTTCGCTATGAAACGCTCAAGGACCAAGAAGTTGCGGATGCAAATGCCGTATTGGCCCAGTGCTACATTAACCTAAAGGCACCAGACACGGCGATTCAAAAATTGAAAATCGCACAGGGGTATACCAAGAAGAACGAGGAGCGCGGACGCTATCTGTTCATTATTGGACAACTCTACAACCAATTGGAATTCAAGGATAGTGCGAATTACGCTTTCGACAAGATTATTGCATTGAATCGTAGAACGCCTCGTGTATACATGATCAATGCACATTTGAAGAAAATCGGCAATATTGACATCACCGATTCGAATCAAGAAGACTTGCTGGAATATCTGACGGATTTGGAAGAAAACCGAGAAAACCGTCCTTTTTTGGATAAGATATTTCGGTCCAAGGCCAACTTTCATTTGTCCACAGCTTCGGATAGTCTGGCCATTGTGTATTACAACAAATCGCTACGAGCCAATCAAGGGGATAGAAAACTCAGCTCTTTGAACTACCAAAGCTTGGCGGACTACTATTTTGACCAAGATGCGTACAAAACTTCGGGAGCGTATTATGACAGTACCTTGACCAATTTGGAACAGAACACGCGGAAGTACCGTCGCATTAAAAAGAAATTGGACAACTTGGAAGATGTCATCAAATACGAAGACATAGCCCAATATGCCGATAGTGTGATTACGGTCTATCGCATGCCCGAAGAAGAACGCAAAGCCTATTTTGAGGATTACATTGCAGAGCTGAAACGCAAAGAAGAAGCCGAAGCGGCCAAAGAATTGGAGCGCACCACAGCTGGTTTTGCTCAGTTTGCACAAAGTAAGGGCGGAAAGGAAAACAAAGGCAAGTTCTATTTCTACAACATCACCAGTTTAGGATATGGTAAAAACGATTTCAAAACCCGTTGGGGAGAAAGAGTTTTAGAAGATGACTGGCGTTGGAGCAACAAGAGCAGAACTTTGCCTTCAGAGGCAACCGGTGAAAAAGTGACCGCAGATGGTCAGCCCGTTGAGGTGCCTGAAGACCAAAAGTTTGATGTTGAGTTCTATTTAGCACAAGTTCCGACGGACGAAGCGGTAATTGACAGCTTGCGAAACGAGAAGAACTTTGCGAACTATCAGCTGGGACTTATCTATAAAGAAAAGTTCAAAGAGAACTTACTCGCAGCTAGAAAACTCGAAAGTGTTTTGTCCTCACAACCCGAAGAGCGACTCATCCTCCCTTCCAAATACAACTTGTACAAGATTTATGAAGAAACGGGCAGTCCTTTGGTTGACGTAATGAAACAAGACATCATCCAGAACCATCCTGATTCTCGTTATGCTGAAATTTTGTTGAATCCGCAAGCGATAATCGAAGGCAGCTCGGATAGCCCGGACGCTAGGTACGCCGCCTTATACAAGGTCTATAAGAATCAGGAGTTCTTGCAGGTCATAACCCAAAGCCAAGAATACATTGACCGCTATACAGGGGACCCCATCGTGCCCAAATTTGAAATGCTGAAAGCCAATGCCATAGGTCGTCTACAAGGATTTGAACCCTTTAAGGAAGCATTGAATTTTGTAGCCCTGACCTACCCTAACAATCCCGAGGGGAAAAAGGCGGAGATGATGGTGCAAGAACAACTGCCCAAATTGGAACCCAAGGATTTTTCTCCTGAACAAGGCTCCACAGGCGCGGAAAACTGGAAAGTGGTGTTCACTTTTGGCAGAGAACAAAACGAACCGGCCCTTGCCCTCAAACAACGCTTGCAAGAGGTTGTGGACGACCTTCGCTATAGGAATTTGGTATCGCGTGACATCTATAATTTGGAAACCCAATTTATCGTAGTACATGGCTTTAAAACCAAGGAGTTTGCCCTCGGTTTTACCGAACTCATAAAAAAGAACAGGGACTACCGTATCAACGATGAGAATTTTGTAGTTTTATCGAAGAACTACAAGATTATACAGGTCCATAAAAATTTAGAATCATACAAAGAACAACTTTAACCCCAAAACCGTAGAACACAATGTTTTCTGACAACAAAAAACCCCGACCTATGACAGAATTTGGTGGACAACCCAACAGAATTGAGAAGAATACGAAAATCAAAGGTGATATTACCTCTGAAGCCGATTTTCGTATTGATGGCAAACTAGAAGGTAATGTAAAGACTTCTGGAAAAGTAGTAATTGGCAAAGACGGCTACATCAATGGCAAAGTAGAATGCGTCAATGCAGACATTGAAGGCAAATTCAATGGCGAGCTTTTGGTGAGTGATTTATTGTCGTTAAAAGCGAACGCTATTATTGAAGGAACGGTAAGCGTAGCGAAACTCGCTGTAGAGCCTGGTGCAACTTTTAACGCTTCTTGTACTATGGGCAAAGATGCTATGGCCACCCGTAGACTTCAGGCAACGAAAACGAATGAGCCCGCAAAAGTCTCCTAAAAACGAAGGGAACGACTATCTGAAAAAAGGGGCCAAACTCTCCGGAATGGCTCTTCAAATGGGACTTACGATTTATTTGGGCAATGCCTTGGGCAAGTGGCTCGATAAAACCTATGCTTGGGGTTTTGCTGAGACTGCACTTACGCTGTTGTCCATTGCTGCTTCAATGTATTTGATGATTCGTCAAGTTACCCGTATCAATAAATAATGGGAACACTCAAACCACTATTCCCTTTGGGATTTTTCCCAATAGTTTTTGCTCTTGTCTGGTTTCTGGTAACCGGACTTGGGGATTTTTTTCCAAAAGAAGAAGCATCACTATTGCCACACTATCTATTCCATAGTTTTTTTTCTATCGGGATTGGGGTGTTGTTTTTTATACTCTGAATAACAATCCGTTTGACTTGAGATTCAAGTTGATTATTTAGATTAGTAAGTTCTTCGGTTTTGAGGCTGGTTG
>JBCBCH010000392.1:0-1191 GCA_038530835.1 Bacteroidota bacterium
CGGTTAAGTAAGAGAGATCTAGTTCAACCAGATCTGGTCTAAGGCTGAGTCTTTCACCGATTTGTCGAGCTGTTTTGATGAGTTGTCTATCTTCGTATAGATCGAGTTTGACTCTACTTCTTCTACCTTCATGACTGACTTGTAGAATAAAAACGGTGCCAGGAAATACATTAATAGTGCGTATACGTTGGTCCATCGAAAAATTTGGATCAGGTGTGTAAATCCCACTTCCAGGTACCTCTTCTGCTAAATTTGAAAAGGCAACGTTAAGGAGGAGTTCAGGCTGTCTAGGGTCCGGTTGTCCATAAATGATAAACACTTGGTCCACTTGGGTAGGCGTATTATCATCGAAGAAATTACTGGATTCTGAAAACCGTATTTCAACAGGAACAAATTCTTGTGTGGTATCAACGCGAATGATGCCATTGACGACCAACTTGGGTTCACCCGTAGGCAAATCAACATCGATAACATCTTCGCAAGAGGAAGATAGGATGATTGCCAGTAGTATGAAAAAGAAGTACGCTCTCATCTATCTTAAAATTTAAAATTATAGGTTACTGCGGGAATTATCCCAAATATTGCGGTTCTGACCGCTTCGTTGCGTCCGCTATCTTCATTCTGTCTGAAGTTAATGGAAGCTGCGTTCATACGATTATAAACGTTGTAAACACTAAAAACCCATTCAGATTGCAACTTTTTTTTCTGGTTTCGTTTGGGTTTAAAGGTGGCGGCGATGTCCAAACGGTGATAATCGGGGAGTCTGGTTTGGTTTCGTTGCCCAAAAACAGGAACTACCAGCCCTTGAAATTCAAATTGCCCAACGGGGAAATTGGTGGGTTGACCGGTTTGAAAAATAAAATTCGTATTGAAACTCCATCGTTTGTTCAGATTGTAATTTCCATAGATGGCCAAATCATGTGTTTTATCAAAAGGCGTGCTGTACCATTCACCATTGTTGATGCCTGTTTCTTGATTGGAACGACCATTGTCAAACGTTGGTATTCGACCGGGCGTGCGCTGCTCGGACCGAGAAAGGGTGTAAGAAACCCATCCTGTAAAGTCACCTTCATTTTTACGAAACAAGAGCTCCAATCCATACGCTCTTGCCTCACCATTTAAAATGACTCGTTCAATGGCATCATTGGCAATCAAGTCAGCCCCATCTATGTAATCGATGCGGTTTTGAAC
>JBCBCH010000392.1:1201-3038 GCA_038530835.1 Bacteroidota bacterium
TTATAAAATCCTTCCAGTTCGAGTGAGAACTCTCCATTTTTGATGTCTCGAAAGTAGCCTATGGCATATTGGTCCAAAAGTTGGGGCTCTACAAAAGGTCCACTTGGAGTCCAAACATCCAAAGGAGTTGGAGAGCTGGTATTGGACAGTAAGTGCAAATACTGGGCTAATCGTGTGTAACTTGCTTTTACCGAGCTTTTATCGTTTATGGTGTATGCAGCAGAAACCCGAGGTTCCAAGTTGCTAAAACGCTTGAGGGTTCCGCCTCTGCCGGGAGTTAATGTATCAATAGGTTCTGCTTCGCGATATACCAACTGGAAAGGGTCAAAGAAGACGGGCTGGTCATTTGGGTACACGAACAATTCGTCTTGACCCAGTCTATTGAAAACACTTAAGCGTAACCCATAATTGACACTGAGATTCGGTGAAATTTTCTGTTCTATATCAATGTATGCGGCAGCCTCGTTAGCGTACTTTTTGGTCAATTGTTCGGCAACAATTCCTGAGTCTTCACGGTTTGGTTCAATTTTTCCAGGATTGAACACATAATAAATGTTGTTCAGCCCGTAATTGATTTGAAGTTTGTCGCTGATATAGTGTTTCAAATCGTATTTCAAGTTAAAATTTTGGATTCCGGAGTCCCATTCAAATCCTACAAAATCCAATTCCAACCCATAGAAGTAATCCGAATAAATCAAGGATAGGTTTGAGAACAATTTATCGGAAAAGAGATGGTTCCACCTGAAATTACCCACCGCATTCCCGTAAGTATTGACAAAGCTGTCATTAATGCTAAAAAGGTCTCTTCCGAAATACCCCGATAGGAAAATACTGTTTCGGTCGTTGATTTTATGACTCAGTTTGGTGTTTAGGTCATAAAAATAGGCCCTGTTGTCAATATCGAACAAAGGGAGAAACAAGTGGGCATATGAGGCTCTGCCACCAATCAAAAAGGCGGTACGGTCCTTGGTAATAGGACCTTCAACCAATAATCGGCTTGCCACGGCGCCAATTCCACCACTCACTTTGGTCTCTTTGCTATTTCCTTCTCTTTGGAAAATTTCTAGAACAGAAGATACCCGACCCCCGTACCGTGCGGGAATACCCCCCTTGAACAACTTCACATCTTTTATCGCATCTGGATTGAATACGGAAAAGAACCCAAAAAGGTGAGATGAATTAAATATGATGGCCTCATCCAATAAAATCAAATTTTGGTCTGCCGCACCCCCACGTACATTGAACCCTGAAGAAGCTTCGCCTGCATTGGTAACCCCAGGCAAGAGTACCAAAGATTTGATGACATCGGCCTCTCCAAGTACTACAGGAATTTGCTTTATTGTGCTTACCGCCAGATTGTTCACACTCATTTGTGGTTTTCGAATATCTATGCGTTCCACATCCTCAGTAAGGACAACCTCCTCTAGTTCTTGTGTTTCCTCCGTCATCTTTAGGTCCAATTTTGTGTTGGTATTCAAAGAGATGGTTTGTGAGATATCTGCAAATCCCAAATACGATGCTATCACTTTGTATTCTCCTTCGGGTAGGGTGATGGAATAAAAACCATATTCATTGGTTGTCGCCCCTGTTTTTAGCTCAGGTATGGCTATGGTGACCCCGATTAAAGTTTCATTACTAGAAGCTTCACGCACCGTGCCACTTAAGGTGTAACGTTGTTGGGCCAAAGAAAATGAAATGGAAAAGAGGAAAAAGAGGGGTAGGAGATGGTTTTTGGACATTAGCATGGTTTTCTTAAAGTTATGGATTTTGGCAGAGATTAATTTAAAATTAACAATTGGCTAAGGCTGCACCGTAAGTATGCGTACATCAAACTCGC
>JBCBCH010000393.1:0-3034 GCA_038530835.1 Bacteroidota bacterium
TTTGATGGTCTTTATTTGGTTGAATTCCAACATTCTCTTGTTGGGGTTTGAATTGAACGCAACTTTGAATTCACTTAAAAAAAGACATGAAAAAAGAAATGCGTAATAAACTGATATGGAGCGTAGGCTTGTTTTTGTTTGGATTTCAGCTATCCGCTCAATCAGTGTTTGGCAAATGGAAAACTATCGACGATGCTACGGGGGAGGCCAAGGCCATAGTTGAGGTGTATCAAAAAGGCAATACCTTAAATGCTAGAATTCTTCAGATTTTGGAGAAAGGTAGGGAAGATGCATTATGCATTAAATGCAAGGGCGATTTGAAAGACAAACCCGTAAAAGGGATGCATATTATTAAAGATTTCCGACCCAATGGTTCCAATGAATACAAAGGCACTTATCTCATGGATCCCGAAAATGGGACAACGTATCGCGGAAAGTTGTGGTTGGATGAAGATAACACCAATCGTTTGAAAGTACGAGGTTATGTCGCCTTTTTATATCGAACCCAGACATGGCACCGAGTGAACTAAAGCAAGTGAATGCCGTATTTCGTAGATGTTGTTTTGCCCATTCCTTTAGAAAGGGCGTTTACCTATAGCCTTACTGATGAGGAAGTAGCTCGTATACAAATTGGAACCCGAATTGCAGTCCCTTTTGGAAAGAGCAAAATCTACACGGCAATCGTTCTGAAGACCCATGAGGTAGCTCCTGAAGTATATGAGGCCAAGCCCATTTACCAAATTTTGGATGATTCACCTCTGGTTACCCAAATGCAGCTCAAACATTGGGTTTGGATTGCGGAATACTACATGTGTACGCTGGGTGAAGTGGTGCGAATGGCTTTGCCTTCCGCACTATTGCTGGAAAGTGAGACCTTGATTTTGGCCAAACCGTATGCTGAAGTCAACGACACTGAATTAAAGGATGATGAGCTTTTGGTCTATGAGGCGTTGCAACATCAATCCATGTTGAAAGTTGGTGAGATTGCGGCCATTGTGGATAAAAAAAATGTGCTTCCCTTGGTCAATCGTATGGTAAAAAAAGGATTGGTTGCCCAAAAAGAAGCGCTGTACGAGCAATACAAACCCAAATGGGTGAGCTTTGTCAAACTTTCCGAGACCTATAAAAACGATACTGCATTGGAATCTTTGTTGGATACCCTTACTCGGGCACCACAACAAAGCAAGGCCCTTCTATCGCTGTTTCAATTGCAATCCGAAAGTCCTAAGCCCATACCCCTGCAAAAGCTGCTGAAAACGAGTAATGTGTCAAGGGGTGTGGTGAATGCGCTGTTTGACAAGTCCGTTTTGGAAATTTATCAACTTCAAATGGACCGTGTCAGCTTTGATGAAGAGGTAAAAAGTTCAGCGATTCATTTGAATTCCCATCAGCAAACGGCTCTAAATGCGATTCATGAAAGTTTTGCCCAGAATAAAGTAACGCTGCTGCACGGGGTAACTTCCTCTGGAAAAACAGAGGTGTACATCAAGCTGTTGGAAGAAGTTATCGCGAAAGGGCAACAGGCGTTGTATCTAGTTCCTGAAATTGCCTTGACCGCACAACTGGTTGGAAGGTTACGTAACCATTTTGGGGACAAGATCATGGTCTACCACTCGCGCTATAGCGTGCATGAGCGTGTTGAGGTATGGGAAAATGTAAGAAAGCATACTGCAAAGGCACAAATCATTATCGGTGCGCGGTCTTCACTTTTTCTTCCCTTTAAGGATTTGGGTTTTATTGTTATTGATGAAGAGCATGAAAGCTCTTTTAAGCAGTTTGACCCGGCACCACGCTACCATGCTCGGGATGCGGCCATTGTTTTGGCGGCCCTGAAAGGCGCCTCTTGTCTCTTGGGTTCGGCGACACCCAGCATT
Organism: Bacteroidota bacterium; assembly: GCA_038530835.1. Taxonomy (GTDB): domain Bacteria; phylum Bacteroidota; class Bacteroidia; order Flavobacteriales; family Flavobacteriaceae; genus Flagellimonas. Next base: position 1,875 of record JBCBCH010000393.1, read on the forward strand.
GAGACTATGGACAATGTGCATAAAGGAAAGTATGGTTATGCCACAATCGCGCAACGCTATGGTGATGTTCTCATGCCGGATATTTCGCTCGTTGATTTGAAGGAGGCTACCAAGCGCAAGAAAATGGAAGGACACTTTTCGGAACGGTTACTTGCTGCAATGAATGACGCTCTCGAAGAAGGTGAACAGATTATCCTTTTTCAAAACCGTCGGGGATTTTCTCCCATTGTGGAATGCACCACTTGTGGGCATGTACCACAATGCCCGAATTGTGATGTGAGTTTGACCTACCACCAATACAAGAATCAACTACGTTGCCATTATTGCGGTTATCATATGGCTATGCAAAACCAATGCAGGGCTTGTGGGAGTGCAACCTTGGATAAAAAGGGATTTGGTACGGAGCAGATTGAGAAAGAATGCGCCACATTGTTTCCAAAAGCCAAGGTGGGCCGTATGGATTTGGATACGACTCGAGGCAAACATGCTTATGAAAAAATCATTACGGCTTTCGAACAACAGGAAATAGACATCTTGGTAGGCACACAAATGGTGGTCAAAGGACTGGATTTTAGAAATGTTTCTTTGGTGGGCGTTATGAATGCAGATAGCCTTTTACATTATCCCGATTACCGTGCGCACGAACGTACCTTCCAAATGTTGACCCAAGTAGCGGGCAGGGCAGGGCGGACCCAAACTCGAGGAAAGGTATTGATTCAGACCTACAATCCATTTCATCAGATTTTACAGCAGGTGACGACCTACGATTATGAACAAATGTTCCAGCAACAACGTTATGAAAGGGAGCAGTTCAAGTATCCGCCAAAGCTGAAAGTCATCAAGATTACATTAAAAACAAAAGATTTCAATCTTTCCAATGACGCGTCTCGTTGGTTCGCAAAAGCGTTAAAAAACATTCCAAATATCATAGTGTTGGGTCCAGAGTCACCAGCAATTGGAAGAATTCGAAGGGACTACTTAAAAACGATTTTGGTCAAAATTGGCAGGGAGCAGTCCATGGCGCAAATAAAAAATAGCATTAAAAGAATTGAACAATCCTTTAATGCTATTTCCCAATTTAAACGCGTTCGATTGGTCTATGATGTAGACCACATCTAGCTTATACGTTGGCCAATGCTTCGGCCAATTCGGTTTTCTTG
>JBCBCH010000394.1:0-3022 GCA_038530835.1 Bacteroidota bacterium
GTATTTGGATATTATAATTCGTGGTCCGGCTAAAATCACTGAACCCCTTTTGACTCTGTATGAGATTTTCAAAACTAAAATTGATATTGCCCTTGAAACGATAGCGCTTGGTGTAGATAGACTGCCCCCGAAACCCATAACTTCCATTAGTATAGTAATCCCCTGTGATACTGAGGTCTGCATAATCACTGAAGGGAAAGTAATACCCTCCATTCTGTATAAAATAGCCCCGTTGGGGATCATTTCCAAAGGTCGGGAAAATCAAACCTGCTGCTCGACCTTGACCCAAAGGGAAATAGGCAAAAGGTAAGGCAATCGGCGTCGGCACATCGACGATGTACATATTACTGAAGCCAGCGATGATTTTCTTTTTTGGGACAAATTTTGCGCGTCGAATCCGAATATAATAATCCGGGTCAACGGTATCTTTTGAGGTAGTGAGTTTCCCTTCACTCAAAAAGTAAACGGAATCATTTTCTTTTTTGGTGAGTTCTGCATAAACCTTCATCGCATCGCTACCAAAAGAGCCGAGTCCTGCGTCTTGTTCGGTTCTGGAATTCCAAATCAAGGCCTTTTTGGTATCAAAATTGAAGCGAATCGAATCCGGTCGTACTTCATTGCCGCCTTGTTTGAAATAGGGGAATTGACTATATACCCCGGTAGAATCCTTAATCCTTCCGGCATAAACCTCGTTTTTCACGTAATCCATTACGATAATACCCGCTTTTAGCTCAGTGTCCTGGTAATAAATCTCAGCCTCGTCATAGAGATATATTTTATTTTCCTTTTGACTTAAGCGAACATAATCCTTGGCTTTGTACTTGATTTTATCCAAAAGGGCGGCATCACTTCTTGGAGTAGAATCCAAGCTTATAGAATCAGTTTGAATACTGTCATTCAGGACGTTGGCTGGTATTAAAGGGGCGGTGATGCTATCATTAAAGGCCTTTATCGGAAGTGGTTTGATGAGGTCTTCTTGAGCCATGCCTACGTTCATTAAGCCTAGAAGAACAAATAGGAGCAGGTAAAACGGTTTGTTTGATTGCAACGTGATAAATCCTATTTTTGTGGCAGTTTGGCGCAGTTTTTGGGCTCAAACTTACATATATTTTTTCTTCCGTTGCCTTGGGATTACGATATTTTTAACCCTAACGGAATGCTAAAAATCGAGAGTTCTTATGATGACAATGCGGCTTTTATTTCTTCTTTTTCTGTTTTACTCTACCGCACTTTTTTCTAATCACAAAAACAATACCGGGAATCCTCCCAAGGAAAAATTTGTGGTGGTTCTGGATGCAGGTCATGGCGGACACGACCCGGGGAATCTGGGTAATGGGTATCTAGAAAAGAACATTGCTTTGAAAATCGTATTGCAAGCGGGCAAGGAATTGGAAAAGAACCCAAATATCAAGGTGATCTACACAAGGAAGGACGATACTTTTGTTGATTTATTCGTTAGAGGTAAAATTGCCAACGAAGCCAAAGCCGATTTATTTGTTTCTGTACATTGTGATTCGCATACCTCAAATGCCTACGGCGCGGGAACTTTTGTGATGGGATTGCACAAAAACAAGCAAAATTTTGATGTAGCCAAAAAGGAAAACTCCGTAATCTACTTGGAAAGCGATTATCAAGAACGCTATGCGCAGTATGATATCAATTCCCCGGAATCGGTCATTGGTCTTACCATTATGCAAGAAGAGTTTTTGCAACAAAGTATTCTGTTGGGCAAAAAGCTTCAAGATATGTTTACCAAACGGTTGAATCGAAAAGATAGAAAGGTCAAACAAGCCGGATTTATCGTGCTTCATCAAACCTTTATGCCTAGTGTTTTGGTTGAAGCCGGGTTCTTGACCAATAAGGATGAAGGTAGTTATTTGAATTCGAACAAAGGGCAATCTGAAATGGGTAAAGCGATTGCAGATGCGGTGCTAGCCTACAAATCAGAAGTTGATAATGGACTTTCTGCTTTGGAATTTCAGGAGATTCCAGATGCTCCAGAGGAAGCTCCAGAAAAAGTCGTTGAAGAAATCAAGGAAGTGACACCAGCTGTAGTGGAGGTAACCAAGGAAGTAAAAACTACTGTGGAAGAGGCGACCAAACCCAAGGCAAAAGAACCAGAACCCGTAAAAGAAACTCCAGTAGTTCAAAAAGACCCTGAGTCTAAAAAAGAAGTAGTTGCGGAGAGTGATGTTGTTTTTAAAGTACAGCTTGTAGCCAGCGGGCGCGATATTCCTTTGAAACCAGAAAACTTCAATGGTTTGAACCAACTTTCCAAAGAGCCCTTCAAAAATTTGTTCCGTTATATGTACGGCAATGCTACATCATACGATATGGCCCAACAGCTCCAAGCAGAGGCCAGTACCAAGGGATATACTTCAGCTTATATCGTAGCTTATCGCAATGGGACACGAATTCCAGTAACAAATGCCATGAAATAGCGTTTGCTTAATGGAAAACCTTTGTGAAAATTATTCCTAATTTTGTTAGGAACCGAAAACCGAATCTTTTGAAACTGACCAGAGAAATCAAAACCGGTATTATCGTCTTAACGGGCATAGTAGCCTTAGTGTTTGGCTTAAGTTATCTTAAATCCTCACCTTTCTTCGAAGATTCCAAAACATTTTACGCAGTTTACAACCATGTGGGCGGTCTACAAGCGGGAACCCAGGTAACTATCAACGGTTTTAAAGTCGGTAATGTTACGAATATCAGGTTTAAAGACGATAGCGGAAAATTGTTGGTTACGTTTTCTATCAATAACGATTTTGAGTTTTCAAAGAGTAGCAAGGCAGAGTTGTACGATACAGGTATTATTGGTGGAAAGGGAATACAAATCAATCCTGTGTTCGATGGTTCTCCTATCGCACAATCAGGTGATACTTTGGTAAGTGAAACCAAACCTGGAATCACAGAACTCGTGCAACAAAAGCTCACCCCATTGCAAATGAAAGTTGAAGGTGCCGTTTCGCACGCGGATACCTTGTTGATGAACGTAAATTCAATCCTGGACGAGCCGACC
>JBCBCH010000395.1:0-3009 GCA_038530835.1 Bacteroidota bacterium
AAAAACACAGCTATGAAAAAATTTATGTTATCTACGGTATGCTTGGGATTATTATTTGCATCCTGTAGTAGTGATGATGATGGTGGACAAACCCAGATTCAAAATCCCAACCCCAATCCCCTATCTGTAAGCGACTTTCCCAATCAAAACTTTATGTGGCAAGCCATGAACCTATGGTATTTTTGGCAAGCTGATGTAAATGATTTAGCGGACGACCGATTTGCGACCAATGCAGAATATGCTGAGTTCCTAAGTCAGAATCCCAACCAAGAAGATTTTTTCTATAATATCTGCAATAATCATGTTCGTGTCGTAGGCGACCAGCTAGCGGTTGATAGGTTTAGTGTTGCAAGAAGTAACTATGAAGATTTGGTAAATAGCCTTGCTGGCGTATCTCGAAGTAACGGGCTAGAATTTGGGATTCTGCGTGTAGCGGATAACAGTGATAATCTTTTTGGATATGTGCAATATGTTTTGCCTGATTCCGATGCTTCTACAAAGGATATCCAAAGAGGAGAAGTTTTTACAAGAGTTAACGGACAACAACTTACTGTAGGAAATTATATTGGCTTGCTCTTTACAGGGGATGATACTTACACATTGGGTATGGCCAATATTGTAAATGGAGTTTTGGTAGATAGCAACAAAGAAGTAACACTCACAAAGGTAGAGGGCTTTCAAGAAAACCCGATTCTCGTAGCCGAAACATTGGATGTGAATGGCACCAAAATAGCCTACTTGATGTACAATCGGTTTCTTAATGAATTTGACGAAGAACTCAACGCGGCCTTTGGACAGTTTGTAGCAGATGGTGCGACGGAATTGGTGCTCGATATGCGCTATAACCCAGGAGGCTCTGTTAATACATCTAGACTATTATCTAGTATGGTGCACAGTACGGACGTAAACAAATTGTATTTGCGCCAACGTTGGAACAGCAAAATACAAGAGCAATTGAGTCAAGCACAACTAGAAGATTATTTTGCCAATACCACCCCAGGTGGGGCACCAATCAACTCATTAAATTTATCAACGGTTTATGTTTTGGCCACCAACGACTCGGCTTCGGCGAGCGAGCTAGTTATGAATGGACTAGCTCCATATGTAAATGTGGTCCATATCGGAGAAACTACAAGTGGTAAAAATGAATTTTCAATTACGCTTGTTGCGGATTCAGGCAATTCGTTCATTTACAGTCCAAGTAGGGAAAATCAAATCGACCCACAAGTGGCTTGGGGACTTCAACCTCTGGTGGGCCGGAATGAAAACGCAGACGGTTTTTTCGACTATACTGCTGGCCTTTCTCCTACGATACCTTTAGAAGAGGATTTAACCAATTTGGGTATTTTGGGTGATGTGAATGAACCTTTATTGGCAAGGGCGATACAACAAATTACAGGAACCACAACTAGGCGTAGTTTTGATGTCCAAATGCCAATAAAAAGGTTTGTTAGCTCGGGTGCTATGACTGGCATGGGTGACCGAATGTTCTTGGACAAGGATTTATCCTTAGAAAAATAAAAAAAGCGGCCTCTGAGCCGCTTTTCTTTTTGCAATACCTTTTTCTTTTTTAAAAAGAGAAAGCTCCGTTGAAGTAAACGCCCCCTGGAATTATGGACACGTCCAATGATTCGGTTAGCGAGTTATCGGAAAGGTCATAGATTTCCAACGACCCATTACTGGCAAAGTCTTTCGCATCCACACCATATAAATTTCCATCGTTAACCGTCATGTCATAAAATGAAACTCCGGTGATTTCAGCCGTAGTAGGTAATGTAGTATCAGAAACATCCAACTTGAAAACACTACCATTCAAAAGATAATAAAGGGAATTACCATCCACTGAAAGATAGTTGGGATGGTCCGTTTGCGTAAACTCAAATGTTTCTTCTACGGTATTCGTGGCCACATCAATTTTATCCAATTGACCAGCAGTTTCGTTTCCGGTAAAGGCTGGATTCCCTCCAGAAAGTACCCACAGCTCGTCATTCACCAATTGCATGGAATTTGGCCTATCCGCTACCGTAATGGGGTCGCCAGCGGTATTCGTGGAAGCGTCTATAACCGAAACAATATTGTTTTGATTGAATCCTCCTTGGTGAGCTACATAGAGCGTGTTTCCATTGTTTATTATCCATTCGGGCCCTTCCGGCACGGGAATGGTTGATTCAACCGTTAAATTCGCCAAATCTATTACTGCTACATAATCATCATCGGGGTTGGAGCCATCCCCCCAATTGGTAACATACCCTTTGTCATTGGCAAAAGTCATATATCTCGGATTTGTAAGGCCCATATCCACCGTTCCAACGGATTCAAAACTAAATCGGTTGACCACTTCCACCTTTTGGGAGTTGTTGACCACGATATAGGCCAAATCTCCGTCAAAAGCCATACTCTGGGCGACATCGCCCAAAAATTCACCGGTAACGTCTGTAAAAATACCGTTAGTCACGGTCGAAAGGTCGTCGGAAACAAAAGAGACGGATGCATTCCCACCAAAGAAATTACCTTCGTGGAGCACCAGAATTCCATTTTCGAAAGCGAACGAATCGTTATCTGTAATGGTAAGGGTTACCGTATTGTTAGAAGCGATAAAATCGGTCTCGCCATCTACAGCAGTCAAGGTAATGATGATTTCCTCACTTTGTTCTACAGCATCATCGTCTAGTAATACCAAGCCTTGAGTCACAGTGCTTTGTCCTGCTGATAAGGTCAAAGTTCCCGGAAGCGCCGTATAATCCTCTCCAGCAGTAGCGGAACCCGTAACCTCATAGGTCAATACCACATCATTGGAAAAAGTTTCGGTAGTGCTAAAAGAGACTGTAACGGTGCCATCCCCTTCACCAAAGGTAGTCTCAGTTGTGGAGATACTAACCCCGGGTATCACGGGTTGGCCATCATCGTCGTCACTACAGGCTACAAAAAGTAATCCAGTAAAAATCGTTGTTAAAAAAAATCGAGTGTTCTTCATGTTAAAAGTTTAGTACTAATTGGGTTTGAATATTT
>JBCBCH010000396.1:0-2994 GCA_038530835.1 Bacteroidota bacterium
CCATCCAAGTAACCTCCAACCACTAATTGGTCCCGGGTATACTGTCGGATACCGTCATCTTCAAAAAGGAGTAGGCGCCTGCTTTGGAATGAAGTAGGGGTAAAACTTTCATTGCGATACAAAAGGGCGACATCAATCCCTCTTTTGTCGGGAGAGTCATAGTGTACCAAATCATAACCTAAACTTTCAAGTTCAGGATGGGCTACGAGATCATCCAACACTTTTCGGTTCTCGACCTCACAAACACCGATGACATCCGGTAGAATAGTGCTACCCTGAGGTGTTTTAAAACTTCTGATGACTTTTGAAATGTGATTAAGTTTGGTTTCATACCGGCTCCGTGTCCAATGATACCGACCTTCGGGCGTTCTTTCATCGTCCCAAACCAAAGAGTCATTGGTGGTATCGAACAAGTTCTCCACATTATAGAATACTACAGAACGAAACGCAAAACGTTCTGTAGACTGTGCTGATCCTTGCGTACAGCAGACCAGTAAAAACAATATTAGGTAGGTTTTCATGAAATAAAATTTGGGATTGAAAAATAAAAATGATTATTTTTCGCCGCATAAAGAAAGACAATAACCTCAGTCTTTACAAAAAATTCGTACAAATGAGGTTATTGTTGCCTTCCCTTTTCTTTTTTATTCTTCAATTTGCCACTGGCCAGAATCAGGTTGAGTTAACCGGTTGGGTTATCGATGCTGCGAGCAAAGTCCCGCTGGAAAATGTGCGGGTTGCACTGGAAGGAGAAGTTACGGAAACGTACTCCGATAGTAAAGGGTTCTTTGCCCTTAAAATATCCAAAGGATTTGATGGAATTCTGAATTTGTCAAAGAAAGACTATCAGACCAAACGGATTCCCCTTGACCTTGTCCAAAATGACTTGTCTTTTGGGACCATGTTTCTTGAAAAAGATGTCACACAAGAACTTACCGATAATCTAATCACCCTGACCGACGCCGAACTATTGGATGAGAATGAGGCGGATGTTTTTTCAGGAGGATTGCTTCAAGCAAGCAAGGATGTTTTTTTAAGAAGGGCTGCATTCGATTTTGGACAAGCCTTTTTTAAGGTGAGGGGCTATGATTCACGTTATAGCAGAGTCTTTTTGAATGGGATTCCAATGAATCAGCTTTTCAATGGCCGACCGCAATGGAGTCAATGGGGTGGGTTGAACGATGTCATGCGCAACCAAACCTACACGCACGGCATTGCCCATAATCCTGCTGGCGTCAATCAACTCTTAGGCGGAACTACCATCAATACCCGGCCTTCTGAAATGCGTGAGGGCATTCGCCTTTCATCATCGCTATCCAACCGAACCTACGTTGGGAGAGCCATGGCTACTTATGTCGCAGAAAATACAAAAGGGAATCTGGCCTATTCTGTTTCTGGCTCACGACGCTGGGCTCAAGAGGGTTTCATTTCTGGAACACCTTATGATGCATGGTCTTTTTTTGGCGCACTGGAGTACCAGCTAAATCCCACGAATAGTTTCCTATTGACTAGTATTCTTTCGAAAAATCGAAGAGGACGTTCTTCCGCAATTACAGAAGAGGTTTTTGATATGATGGGAGGCCGGTACAATCCCAATTGGGGTGTGCAGGATGGGGAAGTTCGGAACGCGAGGGAGAACCGTCTTTTTAAACCGATACTCATGTTAAACCATTGGTTTACTTCTGAAAAGGTCTCCGTTAGCTCCGGACTGATGTATCAGTTTGGAAAAGATGCAAGAAGCCGATTAGGATATTATAATGCGCCAAATCCCGATCCAACCTACTATCGGTATCTGCCCAGTTTTCAAATCAATAGCCCTATCGGAGCTAATTTTATTGCCGCTGAGACGGCGGGAGAGGGATTTTCGGAACAGGCCCAAATCAATTGGGAACGTTTGTATCAGGCCAACCAAAACAGTCCATCTGGCCAAGCGGCCTATCTGCTATATGATGATGTTTCGGAAGATCGTATCATGGCGTTCAACACGATGTTTGAGCTACAATTGCTTCCCAAAACCAACATTTCTGGAGGGTTGCGCTATCGAAGTGAAACCACTCAGAACTATGCTTTGATTCAAGATTTGTTGGGGGCTACATTTCATGAAGATATTGACGTGTTTTCGGAAACGCGCAATGACTTGAACGGAACCTTGCAAAAAGGAGAGGGGGATATTTTTAACTATCAATATGAACTGAGCTCCTCAAGGTTTGACTCTTTTCTTCAAGGACAATACACGGCCAAAAACTGGATGGGTTTTCTTGGTTTTGGATTGACTACCCTGAATAGCAAACGAACAGGGCTTTTCCAAAACGAAAGGTTCTTGTCGAGTTCATTCGGACCTGGGGATAAAATCGATATTTCTACGGTATCATTTAAGGGCGGGGGACGCTATTTTCTTACTGGGCGCCATTTTTTCGAAGTCAACCTAGGGAGACTACAAACAGCACCTTCTTTGCAGAATTTATACATCAATCCGCGGGAAAACCAATTGGTTATTGATGAACCACAACCTGAAAACATTGCCACTGTTGACTTGGGGTATCATTTTAGATTACCAAAGTTTACCGGAAGGGTCACCGCTTTTTACACGCGTTTTCAAAACGGAACGGATATCAATTTCTTCTTTGTGGATTCCGGTTTGGGGTCAGATTTTGTACAGGAAACCGTTACCGATTTGGACCGTTTGCACAAGGGTTTGGAATTAGGGTTGGAATACGCTTTTTCCGCAACAACTACATTTTCGCTAGCTGCTAACCTAGGTGAGTATGTATATGCTAATACCCCGGAAATCGAAATCAATTTTGACCCAAGCGGAGACCCTGAATCCCTGATTGATGCCTCAGGAAATAAAAACTTGGGTTTTGCGGATATCAAAGGATTGCGTCTCAGTCAAGGCCCCCAAACGGCAATTGCTTTAGGGACTACCTACAGAGACCCTAAATACTGGTGGTTGGGGGCCTTGACTGAGACGCAATCCTTTGATATCCGCAAAAC
>JBCBCH010000397.1:0-2944 GCA_038530835.1 Bacteroidota bacterium
AGTTCAACATGCATTAATCCAGAGATTGGTTTTCTTGATTGGCGAATTTGACTAGATTTTCAAACTCTTTCGCCGTCAAACTTCCGTAATAGAAGTTAATAGGATTGATACGTTCCCCATCTTTGAAAACCTCATAGTGCAAGTGAGGTGCTTGAGACCTTCCCGTATTGCCAACAAAGGCAATAAGGTCTCCACGTTTTACTTTTTGTCCTACACTTACATTGTATTTGCTCAAGTGGGCATAGAGGGTCACGTAGCCATATCCGTGGTCCAAGCGTACGTGCTTGCCATATCCTGAAGATTTGTTGTCAGCTCGGGTTACGACCGCATCTCCTGTTGCAAATATCGGTGTGCCGCGAGGGGCAGTGAAATCCATCCCCCAGTGCATTTTTCGCGCCTTGGTAAAAGGGTCCGACCGCCATCCATAACCAGATGCCATTCGTTTCAAGTCTTCATTACGAACCGGTTGAATAGCCGGAATGGAAGCCAATAGTTTTTCTTTTTCAGCTGCTAGCTGGGCAATTTCATCCAGTGATTTCGACTGAATGACCATTTGTTTTTGAATGACATCAAGCCGTTTGGTAGCGTCAATGATGATTTCCGAATTATTGAAGCCATCCAGGGATTTGTATCGGTTTACCCCACCAAAACCAGCACGACGCTGTTCTTCTGGAATCGGGTTCGCTTCAAAATACAAACGGTAAATATTATTGTCACGTTCTTCAATATTGGCCAAAACCTGTTCCATTTGTTCCATTTTTTTGGTCAAAATGTCAAACTGGAGCTCATAATTGGTAACCTCCCGTTGCAAAGACAGTTCTTTTGGAGTATTGATCCAACTGGTGTTCAAAAGAATAATCAAAGCCAGAAATCCAAACAATGAAGAACCTAGCACAAAAAAGAACAAGTTGCGGTATTTTCTCGACTTTTTGGGTTCTATCTTCCGATAGGAGAGGGTATCTGGATCGTAATAGTACTTAACTTTATGCATGATGGGATTTTATCCTATTTTTGCCCATTCTTTTTTATCAAAACAAACAAATATAAAGATTGTTTTGTACAAAGTGTTAATTTTAATAAAACCCTAGCAAATCCAATGACATCCCGGGAAATTAGAGCTGCTTTTTTGGAGTTTTTCAAAGGAAAATCCCACAAAATCGTACCGTCGGCGCCGATGGTCATGAGGGACGATCCTACCCTAATGTTCACCAATGCTGGGATGAACCAATTCAAGGAATTTTTCCTTGGGAATTCCAAATCTGAGGCCAAACGTATCGCAGATACCCAGAAATGTCTTCGTGTAAGTGGAAAGCACAATGATCTGGATGAGGTAGGTAAGGATACCTACCATCACACCATGTTCGAGATGCTGGGCAACTGGAGTTTTGGAGACTATTTCAAACAAGAGGCCATTGCTTGGGCGTGGGAGTTGTTGACCGAGACGTTTAAAATTGACAAAGACAGTCTATACGTTTCTGTGTTTGAAGGAAGTGACGATGCGGACAATCTCGATATGGACCAAGAAGCTTTCAATTTATGGAAGGCCATCGTTCCGGAAGACCGAATCATCATGGGGAACAAAAAGGACAATTTTTGGGAGATGGGCGATCAGGGCCCATGTGGTCCATGTTCTGAGATTCATGTAGACATCCGTTCTGATGAAGACAAAGCCAAGGTTCCAGGAGCTAGTTTGGTCAACCAAGACCACCCTCAGGTGGTTGAAATCTGGAACTTGGTTTTTATGCAATACAATCGCAAAGCGGATGGAAGTCTTGAGAACCTTCCCCAAAAACACGTCGATACCGGAATGGGTTTCGAGCGTTTGTGCATGGTGCTGCAAAATGTTAAATCGAACTACGATACCGATGTTTTTACGCCTTTGATTCGTGAGATAGAAACCATTACAGGGCATGAATACGGTAAGAATGAAGAGACGGATATTGCCATTCGAGTGGTTGCAGACCACGTCAGGGCGGTCTCTTTTGCTATAGCGGATGGACAGTTGCCGAGCAATACTGGTGCGGGCTACGTCATTAGAAGAATTTTGCGTCGTGCTATTCGTTACGGGTTCACCTTTTTGGATACGAAACAACCTTTGATTTATCGCTTGGTAAAGGTTTTGGGGGAAACCATGGGAAAGGCCTTCCCGGAATTAAAGGAGCAATACCAATTGATTGAAAATGTCATCAAGGAAGAGGAGAACTCCTTCTTGAGTACGCTGGAGCAAGGTCTGGTTTTGCTGAATTCGGTAATGAAATCCGCTAAGGATAAGACCATCACTGGAGACAAAGCCTTTGAATTGTATGATACTTTCGGGTTTCCTATAGACCTGACTTCGCTAATACTGGAAGAACAAGGCTATGCTTTGGATATGGAGGGTTTTGCGAAAGCCCTGGAAGCACAAAAGAATCGTTCTCGAGCCGCTTCGGAAGTATCCAAAGAAGATTGGACCATCCTCTCGGAAGATAATGAGCAAGAATTTGTGGGGTATGATACCTTGCAAACCCAAGTAAAATTGGTGAAGTATCGCAAGGTGAAGACCAAAAAGGAAGGGGAGCGATTTCAATTGGTATTCAATCTAACCCCATTTTATCCCGAAAGTGGAGGTCAAGTAGGAGACAAAGGCTATTTGGAATCCCAAGGGGGGGATGTGGTTTACGTAGTGGATACCAAAAAAGAAAACAACGAGATTGTTCATTTTACGGAAAATCTTCCAAAAGACTTACACCAGGAATTCAAGGCTTCTGTAGATGAAAAGCAACGTTTTCGAACCGCTAGCAATCATACGGCTACCCATTTGCTGCATCAGGCCTTGCGCGAGGTACTGGGAAGCCATGTGGAACAGCGAGGGTCAGCTGTTCACTCGAAATACCTGCGATTTGACTTTTCGCATTTTGCCAAATTGGAAGTAGCGCAATTGCGGGATGTTGAGAATTTTGTAAAC
>JBCBCH010000398.1:0-2935 GCA_038530835.1 Bacteroidota bacterium
TCTAGTGACATGGCATTGTACATAGATGCGCGGTAGCCACCAACCGAACGATGTCCGTTTATTCCGCTAATACCAGCTTCCACACACATGGTGTCAAAGGTTTCTTTTAAGGTTTCATCGGTAATGTTAAAAGTTGCATTCATGGTTGAGCGGTCCGCCTTGGCAGCAAAACCAGAAAATACTGGGTTCAATTCGATTTCGGAATAAATAAGATTGGCCTTTTTCTCGTTGATTTCCTCAATCGCGGGAACGCCGCCCAAGTCCTTCAACCATTGCAGTGTGAGCATGGATACGTAAACTGCGAAAACTGGCGGTGTGTTGAACATACTGTCTTTTCCGGCATGTACGCTATAATCCAGCATGGATGGAATTTGTCGCGAAACTTTTCCCAAGACATCTTCTTTGACAACGACAAGGGTAGTACCTGCTGGCCCCATATTCTTTTGGGCTCCTGCATAAATCAAATCAAATTGGGAGAAATCCATGGTTCGTGAAAAAATATCGGAACTCATATCACAAACCAAGGGAACATTCGTTTTGGGGAATTCCTTGATTTGGGTTCCAAATATGGTATTATTGGAAGTTAAATGAAGGTAGTCAAGTCCAGTAGGAACTTCGTATCCTTTGGGGATATAGTTGAAATTCTGGTCTTGTGAAGAAGCAACTTCTTGGATTTCCCCGAGCAATCGGGCCTCTTTAATGGCTTTTAAACTCCAAGTTCCGGTGTTTATGTAACCTGCTTTGGTTTCCAAGAGATTGTAAGCGGCCATCAAGAATTGCATACTCGCGCCACCTTGCAAGAACAAGGCATGATAGCCTTTACCCTCCAAACCGAGAAGTTCTAGTGCGAGCGACCGTGCGGTTTCCATAATTTCCACGAATTCCTTGCTGCGATGTGATATCTCGATTAGCGATAATCCGATATCATTCAATTCGACTACGGCCTCAGAGGCTTTTTGCATGACCTCTTGGGGTAAAATGCAAGGGCCTGCACTAAAATTGTGTTTTTTCATTACAATTTGTTGGTGATTCTTTACTTGAAGCGCCAAAGGTCTTAAAAAACTCGCAAATGGATGTAATCCTCGAATTGAAAATCAAAGAGCTTTGAGGAAGGCCAGCGTATCTACATCATCCGCATAATCCGAAAGTGCGGGTTTTTGGGTTTGTCCAAACGAAATAGCTTGCGGAATTTTCAAATGCGTGACTACACATTGCAGTGCGTCTTTATTTTCGGTGAGAAGCTGTTCAAGGTTTTCTTTCTGGGAATAATACTCATAAAACAGCACTGATATGGGTGAAGCATTTGATGCATCTTCTTTTAGCAATAAAAATCCATTGTCCAATAGGGCGATATCGCTCATTAGATAAACCGCCTTGTTGTAATCGTAGTTGTTCGCGTATTTGTGATGATGGATAATATCCTGGTATTTGAACATTGCTTTGAACAGCAGGTCAAAGTCATATCCTTCAGGGACAAAAATCTTGGAGACGTTGCGACAGCCCAATCCAAAATAGCGAAAAACATCCTCCCCAAGTGAAATCAGGTCTTCGGAAGATTCGTTTCCGGTCAATACGGCTACGGAGTTTCGATTCTTTCGAATGATGTTCGGGTATTTCCCAAAATAATGTTCAAAATAACGACTTGTATTGTTACTGCCCGTGGCGATTACTGCATCAAACCCGGTCAAGCGTTCTTCCGTAAACGCAATGTGGTTTTTAAGTTCTGGATAAAACCTGACCAACAGATTTGCCACATAAGGTAGAAGCACATTATCATTAGAAGATAGTTTGGCGAAAACCGTGTTGCCAGACAATAGTACAGACAAAAAATCATGAAACCCGACCAAGGGAATATTGCCCGCCATGATGATAGCAATCGTTTTTGGTGTTTGGACTTCCATAAACCCATAGGGTTTTACCCAGTGTTCCAAAGCGTCTTGCGTCAGCAATTCAGACCACTCTTGAAGCGCTTGACGAAGTTGTTTTTGGGTAAACCATGCATTTTTGCGTTCGGCTTGGAGCAGTACTTGTTCCAAATCCTGATTTTCAGGATGTTCCGGATTTTTCACAAAATCCGAAAAGGTTAGTCCAAGTTTAACAAATGCTTCAATAGTGTGCGCTTGTACCGTCATTATATTTGTACACTAGTTGACTAGGGTTTATTTTTGTTCAAAAGTAAGCAAGCTGTGGAAATCGGCTAAAGAAAAAGAAAATTATGGCTATCATCATAACAGACGAATGTATCAATTGCGGTGCATGTGAGCCAGAGTGCCCAAATACCGCAATTTACGAAGGAGCAGAAGAATGGCGTTATAGTGACGGAACCTCTTTGTTCGGCACCGTTGTGCTTCCAGGAGGAAAGACTGTGGATGCTGACGAGGTACAAGAACCTATCAGCGATGAAATATATTACATTTCTCCAGATAAGTGCACAGAGTGTATGGGCTTTCACGAAGAACCGCAATGTGCAGCAGTATGCCCAGTAGATTGTTGTGTTCCCGATGAGGATGTTGTTGAAACGGAGAAGGAACTTCTGGCAAAACAAAGTTTTATGCACCCAGAGGATTGATAAAGAATTTTTCGAATGAAACAGGGCCCGGACGTCAAATGTTCGGGCTTCTTTTTTGAAACAAATCAAAGGTATCTACTATCTTTGCCACCCTTAAAACGGTACAAACCATGAAAGCAGGTATTGTCGGATTACCAAACGTTGGAAAATCAACCTTGTTCAATTGTTTATCGAACGCAAAGGCCCAAAGCGCCAATTTTCCATTCTGTACGATTGAACCCAACATCGGGGTAGTAAACGTTCCGGACCACCGCTTGGAAAAGCTTGAAAGTTTGGTCAATCCACAACAGGTAATTCCTGCAACCGTTGAAATTGTAGATATCGCAGGTTTGGTGAAGGGTGCCAGCAAAGGAGAAGGACTTGGCA
>JBCBCH010000399.1:0-2909 GCA_038530835.1 Bacteroidota bacterium
TGGAGAAGGATATGCTCAAAAGTACATTGCGTGCTTCGAACCACCCCCTGAGTCGTTCACTTTACGGATTGCTTCAGGAAAATGATATCGTCACTTTGGATGAATTCCACGAAAAGCAAGGAAGTGGATTGGAATCAAGATTTGCGGAACGGGTTTTGCACGTGGGTTCATCTAGTTATGTAGGTACGGTTCCAAAAGATTTTCAAGAAGACACGGCCGTTTACATCAGCACTGACGAAGGTGTGAAGGGAAGGTTTGTGTTGAAGAACCAATATCGAGAAGGGATTGCCCATTTGTTTTCAAACCTCAAAAAGACCATGCGCTTGGCCGTCTTATCTGGAGACAATTCAGGAGAAAAAGAAACGCTGAAAAAAATGCTTCCTGAAGGAACTCAACTGTTGTTCCAACGGAAACCAGAGGAAAAACTTGATGATATCAAACAGTTTCAAAAAGATGGAAAGGTGCTCATGGTTGGCGATGGCTTGAACGATGCTGCAGCCTTGGCCCAAAGTGATGTAGGCATAGCCGTATCAGACAATATCAATGTTTTTCTACCGGCTTGTGACGGTATTATGGAGGCAGAGGCACTGCCAGATTTGTCTTGGTTTATCCACTTTTCGAAACAGTCTTTACTACTGATTAAGGCCTGTTTTGTGCTGTCCTTATGCTACAATATCGTCGGGCTGTATTTCGCGGTGACTGGCCAATTGCAACCAGTGATTGCTGCGATATTGATGCCTTTGAGTTCCATTAGTATTGTTGCTTTTGCTACCCTTGGAACCAACTATTTGGCAAGAAAATCAAGAAGATTCAAAAAGCTGATATAAGTCATTTTTTGCGCTATGGGCGCACTGTAGTTTTACGAAAAATTAGGTAAGGTATGAGCGTAATTTATGTTTTGTTGACCATTAGCATCTGCGTGGCCATCATATTTTTTATCGCCTTTTTATTATCGGTTCGGGCAGGGCAGTATGACGACCCCTACACCCCTTCCGTACGGATGTTGTTCGAAGATGAGGTAACTCCCCAAAGCTCGGACGAAGCATCGAAAACCAATCCTAAAATATAAGAGACTTTAAGTACTGATTATGGAAATACAACAGTTTCAATACGATAACAAAATCGTTCAGAAGTTTTTATATGCCACAATGCTTTGGGGTATTATAGGAATGTTGGTCGGTTTGGTTTTGGCATTCATGTTTCTTTTCCCAAACCTCACCGACGGTATCTCATGGCTGAGTTTTGGTAGGCTTCGCCCCTTGCATACCAATGCCGTGATTTTTGCCTTTGTAGGGAACGCCATTTTTGCCGGTGTCTACTACTCACTACAACGCCTACTTAAGGCAAGAATGTTCAGCGATGCGTTGAGTAATTTCAATTTTTGGGGCTGGCAGCTGATAATCGTTGCTGCCGCAATAACCCTTCCATTGGGTTATACCACTTCAAAGGAGTATGCCGAATTGGAATGGCCCATAGATTTGGCCATAGCAGTGGTTTGGGTTGCCTTTGGTTGGAACATGATTGGGACCATTTTAAAAAGGAGACAGCGTCACTTGTATGTCGCGGTTTGGTTTTATCTGGCCACCTTCGTGACCGTTGCCGTCTTGCATATTTTCAACAGTTTGGAACTACCGGTTTCTGCTTTGAAAAGTTATTCGGTATACGCAGGGGTACAAGATGCCTTGGTGCAATGGTGGTACGGACATAATGCCGTGGCCTTTTTCTTGACCACACCTTTTTTGGGATTGATGTACTACTTCGTTCCTAAAGCGGCGAACCGTCCGGTGTACTCCTATCGCTTGTCCATTGTACACTTCTGGTCTTTAATATTCATTTACATCTGGGCTGGGCCACACCACTTGTTGTATTCGGCCTTGCCAGATTGGGCGCAGAACCTTGGGGTTGTTTTTTCCGTGATGCTGATTGCACCTTCTTGGGGTGGTATGATAAACGGCTTATTGACCTTACGAGGGGTTTGGGATAAAGTCCGTTCCGATGCAACCTTAAAGTTCATGGTTGTCGCTATCACGGGTTATGGGATGGCCACTTTCGAGGGGCCAATGCTTTCCCTCAAAAATGTAAATGCCATTGCCCACTTTAGTGATTGGATTATTGCTCACGTCCACGTGGGTGCCTTGGCTTGGAATGGGTTTTTGACCTTCGGGATGGTATACTGGCTAGTGCCGAAAATGTTCAAAACCCAACTGCATTCCAAAGGGTTGGCCAATTTCCATTTCTGGATTGGCACCTTGGGTATCATTTTATATGCCCTTCCAATGTATGTTGCTGGTTTCACCCAAGCTTTGATGTGGAAGGATTTTAATCCGGATGGCACGTTGGTTTATGGAAACTTTTTGGAAACCGTTACCCAAATCATCCCAATGTATTGGATGAGAGCGATTGGCGGAAGTATGTATCTCATAGGAATGTTCGTGATGCTGTACAATGTGGTAAAAACCATTCGTTCAGGGCAAGGCGTATCTGATGAGTTGGCCCAAGCACCGGCCTTGGCCAAAGTATCCAAGAAACGGTTAGCAGGGGAAACCTTTCACAACTGGTTGGAGCGTAAGCCCGTTCAGTTGACCATTTTGGCAACCATCGCAATCCTGATAGGTGGGGTTATCCAGATTGTCCCAACCATCTTGGTGAAATCCAATATTCCTACCATCACGAGCGTCAAACCTTATACGCCTTTGGAATTGGAAGGTCGGGATTTGTACATCCGTGAAGGCTGTGTGGGTTGTCACTCGCAAATGATTCGACCTTTCCGAAGTGAAGTAGAGCGGTACGGGGAATATGCCAAAGCTGGGGAATTCGTGTACGACCACCCGTTCCTTTGGGGCAGTAAACGTACGGGTCCTGACTTGCTTCGCGTTGGTGGCAAATACTCCGACAACTGGCACTTGAAC
>JBCBCH010000400.1:0-2901 GCA_038530835.1 Bacteroidota bacterium
CTTTTTCAACTCTAGTTTGGTCGGCTCGTCCAGGATTGAAAAAGGGCATTGTTGGACTAAGCGAACTAGTACAAACTTTTAAGAAGTCTGCAGACCGTCTTAATACGCTACTGGATGAAAATGGCGGAGCCTTGGACAATTCCATCAAGAATGTTGATAGTATTACGACCAATTTCGCCCAACTATCCGATTCGTTGAACCAAGCGGGACTGGCTCAAACCCTTACGGAATTCCAAACCACAGTAACCAAACTCAATACGCTTTTACAGAAAATAGAAAACGGTGAAGGTAGTCTAGGGAAATTTGCCCATGATGAACGGCTTTACAACAACCTTGCCGAGGCTTCAAGAGAGCTTGATTTGTTATTGCAAGATTTCCGTCTGAATCCCAAACGCTACGTCAATGTATCGGTCTTTGGGAAAAAACAGAAAGACTACGAACTTCCTGAAGATGACCCAGCCAATAATCAATAGCAAGCTAAAAAGTGAATAAATTTATTATGCATGCATAATAAATTTTGTAATTTTGAAGTTAACTATGTCTATGATTTCGTTTATACCAAATATTGTTTTTGCACTTCTCCTTGCTTTGGGGATTGGGTATTTCATTAAAAATGTAAAGAAGCTCACACGAAACATCAAATTGGGTAGAGATGTTGATGTTAGTGATAACAAGCAACAACGTTGGACCAATATGGCCCGTATTGCCTTAGGACAGACGAAGATGGTCGTACGTCCTATAGCGGGTTTAATGCACATTATTGTTTATGTAGGCTTTGTTATCATCAATATCGAAGTATTGGAGATAATTTTAGATGGTTTGTTGGGCACCCACAGGCTTTTTGCCCCATTGGGAGCGCTATACGACTTTTTGATAGGTTCTTTTGAGATACTGGCCTTTTTGGTCATCGTAGCTGTAGTTGTTTTTTGGATAAGACGTAATGTGATCAGGCTGCAACGTTTTATCAAACCTGAAATGGAAGGCTGGCCGAAAAAAGATGGTAACCTCATACTTTATATCGAATTGGTGTTGATGTTTTTGTTTCTGACCATGAATGCCGCGGATTTCCAATTACAGCAGCTCAATGCAGAACATTATGTCAAGGCGGGTGCCTTTCCGATAAGTCAGTTCATAGCTCCACTGTTTGATGGAATGTCCATTCCACAATTGGTAATTGTAGAGCGTACCGCTTGGTGGTTGCACATTTTGGGGATATTGGCCTTCTTGAATTACCTCTTCTATTCAAAGCACTTGCATATTTTATTGGCTTTCCCCAATACGTATTACGGAAAGCTATCCCCACAGGGAAAATTCAACAACGTAGATTCGGTTACCAAGGAGGTAAAATTGATGATGGACCCCAATGCAGACCCTTTTGCAGCCGGAGGTGAAGATGAAGGAGAACCTGAAAAGTTTGGTGCTTCCGATGTCATGGATTTGAATTGGGTACAATTGATGAACGCCTACACGTGCACCGAATGTGGCCGCTGTACCTCGGAATGTCCGGCCAATCAAACCGGTAAAAAACTGTCCCCACGCAAAATCATGATGGATACTAGGGACCGTCTTGAAGAGGTTGGAAAAAACATCGAGGTCAATAAAGGTGAATTCAAACCGGATGGCAAACAGTTGTTGGGGGATTACATCACACATGAAGAACTTTGGGCCTGTACTACCTGTAACGCTTGTGTTCAAGCCTGCCCAATTAGTATAGATCCTTTGTCCATTATTATGGAAATGAGACGCTATTTGGTCATGGAGCAATCTGCTGCTCCGATGGAATTGAACAATATGATGTCGAATATTGAAAACAACGGGGCGCCTTGGCCCTACAACCAAATGGACCGTTTGAACTGGGTCAACGAGTAATCTTGAAGATATGAGCGAAGGATTAGTGGTTAAAACGATGGAACAATACATGGCTGAAGGAAAACAGCCCGAAATCCTGTTTTGGGTGGGTTCTGCCGGCAGCTATGATGATAGGGCCAAAAAGATATCTCGGGCGTTTGCCCGCATACTCAACAAGGCGAACGTAGAGTTCGCCGTACTCGGACCCGAGGAAAGCAATACCGGAGATGTGGCCAAACGCGCGGGCAATGAGTTTTTGTTTCAGATGCAGGCCATGATGAACATAGAAGTTTTGAATGGATACGAAATCAAACGTATCGTTACTTGTGACCCGCATTCTTACAATACCTTAAAAAATGAGTATCCCAGTTTGGGCGGTAATTATAATGTCGTTCATCATACCGAATATATAAAGGAATTAATGGATTCAGGTCGTTTGTCGGTAGAGGGAGAAACCTATAAAGCGAAACGAATCACATTTCATGACCCTTGTTATTTAGGTCGGGCCAATTCTGTTTTTGACGCACCGCGTGAGGTCCTGCAAAAAACCAACGCCAATCTGGTAGAGATGCGTCGTCATAAAAAGACAGCTTTGTGCTGTGGTGCAGGTGGGGCACAAATGTTCAAGGAACCCGAGAAAGGGGATATGGACATTAATGTGATGCGCACCCAAGATGCTTTAGAAACGAAGCCTGATATTATTGCAACAGGTTGCCCATATTGCAATACCATGATGACCGATGGTATCAAAACGCACGAGAAAGAAGAAAGTGTGACCGTGTTGGATGTTGCGGAACTTATAGCCAATTCCCTTTGATATGCTAGTAGATTTTGAAGCTTTACCAGATGAATCTCGAGTTTGGATTTACCAATCCAATCGAAGCTTTACCGAAGCCGAAATAACTGAAATTAAGGAAGGTTTGGCGCAATTCTTAACACAATGGACGGCGCATGGGAGTGAGCTAAAAGCGGGCTTTACTATCAAATACAAACGTTTTATCGTGATTGCGTTGGACCAATCCCTTGCGGGTGCTTCAGGTTGTTCTATTGACG
>JBCBCH010000401.1:0-2894 GCA_038530835.1 Bacteroidota bacterium
AGAAACGGAGCTACCTGACTTTGATTTCGATTACTCTGATGCTGCTGTGGAAAAATTCATGCAAATACATCAAAAGAACCCACGGGAAATGGAAAATCCCGCCATTGATATGGAATGGAAGAATTTCAGGCTCAACGAAATCAAAGTCAGGTAGCTCCGTTTCTTGTTCTAAGTTGTACTTGGGCAATAATCCAATGGGCAGATACACGTCAGGATATCGGATATAATCCAGATGCACGGAACTTATCCCTTCTACTTCGGCCAAGGCGGCAACCAAACCCAAAATGTGTTCTCGAGCCTCAGGATGACTTGGTGACAACCACTGATAATAGTCTACATAAGGTCGGTCGTCAAAACAAGATTTACCGCTTCTACTCACTTGATACCAATCGGGGTGCTGCAAAGCAACCTTATCCCCAGGCCGATTCACCGTAAACATCCAAGCGTGTACCTCCAATCCCGCTCCGGTAGCGATTGGGGTCAACCTTGAAAGCAATATTGGGTCGGCTTCTGTATTGATTAAGACCGCAGTGATACCATGCGCATAATATTTTTTAAATTCTTCTTGGTAAGAGGCGTCCGTCCGGGATGCGTCAGCGGTTATCCATGTCCAAAACTTGAACGTTTCTTTCACGGTTTCCACTACTTCCTCCGATGAAATGGCTTCTTGTTTTTCTTTGCAGGATGCAAGTACAAGTGTCAAAAACAAGGGGATAAAAAGTCTACTCATCTTCATAGCTGTGAAATTTTCCGTCAGTTTGTATGGCTAGGGTCTTTTGGGTGAAAGGGCTTTTTGCCGAAAGCATAAATCCTCGTGAATACTTTTCAAGATGTGGAACAATGGTTGCACCATGGATTGTTCTAGTTTCACCTTCATTCAATTCGATAGGTGCATTGTTCTTCCAAACAGGAAGCAATTCACGGTAGAGGTCATATAAATATCTTTTTATGGCATCATCTTTCGGAATTTCAAAATCTATCCCTTTTGTGCCCGGGGACTTATCCGAGAAATACACATACCCCCATTTTTCAGGTTCGTGCATATTGATGACACCTTGAGGAGACCATACCCAATTGTACTCATGTGCATACTGCCCTGTTTTGGTATCTTTTTTTCTAAAGTACTTTCCCTCCACCAAATCAAAGTCCCAATTGACCCTGGAGAAACTGATTCGCCAAAAATCATTTATCGGAAGGGCTGTGTGTCGCCCTGGGTCAGTGTAAAACGACCATGGAATGGCTATCTCCAAGGTCCAACCCGTGTCCACATCAGAAGGGTTGTTTAAGGTTCCATTCACTCGCACTGCAGATTTCAATCCAACAAAATCCCAATCCCCAAGGACTTTTCCCGCATTCCTATAAGGTTTGGACAAATAGAGGTCCCAAACGGTGTTCAGTACGTTCATTTCATACTCATAATAATCATGGGTATCGCCATCAGGGTCTATAAAAATCTCAAAATCATTGTTATAGAAAATGATAGTGTCTTTTTCTTTTAGGTTTCCCCAAACATGGGGTTCCTCCAGTTCCGCAAAAAAATAGAGGTTGCTATCATCCCATAACATTTTCATGCGCGTATTGTATTTCGGTTTTTTGACCCCCTCGATGTCTATAAAAAAATCCGACCAAGGTGCATTCTTCCAAGAAGTCTCTTTGGCCTCACCGTCGACAACGACGGCTTCGGTAGTTTTGAAGGCGATATAGGTTTTGGGAGTTTCTTGGGCAACGAGCAGCATACTACCCAAATACAGTAAAAAAAGTACAAGGCTAATCCACTTTTTGGGTTTACCGGTTTCCTCCATTATCTCGCTATAAAGAATTCGCTTTAATGTATGCCACAATCTCGGAGATGTACCCGAAAGCCACACCCACTACCGTATCTGCAGCACCATAATAAATGGCAATTTTATCTGCTTCAGTGGACTGTAGAGAAGCACAAGGAAACACCACATTGGGCACGTCCCCCACACATTCGTAAGTGGTTTGTGGTGATAAGAGATAGGGCTGGGTTCTGTATTTGACCACATCGGGTCGTTCTTTGTCTAAAATAGCCGCCCCCATCGAGTACCGAAAACCGTTACAGGTATTGATAACCCCATGATAGAACATCAACCAGCCTTCATCAACCAGAAAAGGTACCGTCCCAGCACCTATTTTGGTACATTGCCAAGCACTTTCCTCAAATGGAGTTGTTTTCATTACGCAGCGGTGCTCTCCCCAATACTTCATATCAGGACTATAACTTATGTAGATGTCTCCAAAAGGAGTGTGGCCGTTATCGCTAGGCCTGCTGAGCATAGCGTACTTACCATCAATCTTTTGAGGGAACAACACTCCATTCCGATTGAAAGGAAGAAAGGCATTTTCGCATTGAAAAAATTCCTTGAAATCAAACGTATAGCCAATACCAATGGTAGGGCCATGGTACCCGTTGCACCAAGTAATCCAATAGCGGTCTTCAATAAAGGTAACCCTAGGGTCATATTTGTATGCTGATTCGAGCATGCTCGTATTCCCTTCTTTGAAGGTTATGGGTTCAGGATTGATTTCCCAATCCATGCCATTTGGGCTAAAGCCAGCGAAAATGTTCATCTGAACGGCTTTGTTATCACACCGAAATACACCGGCATAACCCTCTTTGTAAGGAACCACGGCACTATTGAAAACACTATTTGATGTTGGGATAGCGTTCCTTTGAATAATTGGGTTTTCAGTGTAACGCCACATTACATCCGTATTTCCCTCAGGTCGGTCTTGCCAAGGCATTTGGATTACCTTATTTTCGGTTTGATGCTGCATCTATCGCTTTCAATTCTTCAGTTATATTGAAATTTACCTGGTTGGACCGGGTTCGAAAACTAAAGAATTGAAAGCGATAGATGCAGCATCAAACC
>JBCBCH010000402.1:0-2890 GCA_038530835.1 Bacteroidota bacterium
AAGTCCATGTCATATTAGTATGAAAAGCGTAGCTCGAAAGCCAGTTGTTGACGGTAAACCAAGCAACAGGAATAGCGATGACAAAGGCCAAAAAAAGCAGCAGGGAAAACTCCTTGTAGAGCAGTTTTAAAATTCCTTGAACGGATGCTCCCAAAACTTTTCGAACCCCAATTTCCTTTCTGCGTTGCAAAGTGGTAAAAGAGGCAAGGCCGAAAAGCCCTAAACAGGCTACGATGATAGCCAAAGAAGCAAAAATCCCAAATACCTTTCCGAAGCGTTGGTCGGCTTCGTATTGTGCATTGAAATGGTCATCCAAAAAGAAGTACTCGAAAGTATTCCCAGGGAAAAATGTTTCCCAATTGCTTTGGGCCAAAGACAAAGCACTACTGGCGTTTTGGCTATCGGTTTTAATGGCATAATACCCTTCAACTTCAGGAATTAGTCGGAAAATCAAAGGTTCATAGGCCTCTTTCAAGGATTCCTGATGAAAATCTTCGGAGACCCCTACCACAGTATACTGGTTCCCCCAAAATTCGATATGTTGCCCTACCGCTTCATCTGGATTGGGAAAGCCCAAAAGTTTGGCTCCAGAGCGATTGAAAATCACCACATTCGTATCCCCAAAGTCTTCAGAAAAAGGTTGCCCTGCAATGAGTTTTACCTCAAATTGGGAAAGATAATCATAGTCGA
The DNA here is from genome assembly GCA_038530835.1 of Bacteroidota bacterium. Classification (GTDB taxonomy): domain Bacteria; phylum Bacteroidota; class Bacteroidia; order Flavobacteriales; family Flavobacteriaceae; genus Flagellimonas. The sequence continues at coordinate 691 of JBCBCH010000402.1, forward strand.
CGCCGATCACGCGATACTGTTGGCTTTCTGCTTCGGTTTGCGAAACCAAACGGATGCCTCCGGCGTTCCATCCTACCGGTTGTCCGGGAACGGTTGTTGCAGAGGAAACCGTTTGGATACCTGGATATTTAAGGAGTTCTTGTTTGAACGAAGCCATTTTGTTGGCATAGGTCGAGTCGGTAACTATCGGTGGACGTACGACCAAGGTCTGCTCGATGGCAAGCCCGAGAGACTGCTCCTTCATAAAATTGATTTGACGGTATACGGTAAATGTGCCAATCAACAAAAACAAGGAAGCCGCAAATTGGAATACCACCAATGATTTGCGAAGCGTAGCACCTTGTTTGGTACCTGTCATTTTTCCTTTTAAGACTTCCACTGGCCTAAAGCGTGATAAAACCAAGGCAGGGTAGGCTCCCGACAAAACAACGCCTAATACAAAAAGTACAATCAATCCCAACCAAAAGCTCGTGTTGAAAATGAAGTCATACGCGAGTTGCTGTCCGGTGATGGATTTGAAATACGGTATGGAAAGCGAGGTAATAATAACAGCAAGTACCAAGGCTAGGCCATTGAATAGAAAGGACTCCATGAAAAATTGGAAAACCAATTGTTTCCGCAAGGATCCTATGGTTTTGCGGATACCCACTTCCTTCGCACGACCCAAAGCGCGTGCCGTGGCCAAGTTGATGTAGTTGACCCAGGCGATTACAACTATGAACAAAGCGATACCAATCAACAAATAGACCGTTCCGCCTTCTCCTGTAGGTCCTGGCTCATCCATAAAGTTGGAATACAGGTGCAAGTCTTTTAAAGGATGCAAATAGTATTTGGCATCCGAGTTATAGGTGGCCAGTTGTTCACCAGCCTCTTCTTCTACAATAGGAATGAATTTGGCCTCTACTTCTTTTGGGTCAGCATCTTTGCTTAGTTTGATATACGTCAAACAACCGTCTGAAAACCACCAATTATCAGGGTCTGCGGCAGGGTCTTGATTGTTGTTTTCAAGCATCCGCTCGCGATAGGTAATGTAAGACAAGAGTAGTTGTGGTTTCAATTGCGTATTGCCCGGCATATCTTCAAAAACCCCGGTAATACGATAATCCCTACGCCGGTTTAGATTTAAGGTTTTACCGACCACCTCGGTGGTGCCAAAAATCTTTTTTGCGGCGGATTCCGATATTGCAGCAGTCAATGGCTCGGAGAGCACTTTGGTTTTGTCACCACTAAGCAGAGGATACGAAAACATGGTGAAAAAGGCTTCGCTCGAGAAGAAGACATTTTCCACTTTCAAAATCTCATTGTCAAGCTCCACCATTACATCCCCAGCTTCAAAAACCTTCACATATTCTTCGATTTCAGGAATTTCTTCTTTGAATTTATTCCCTACGGCGAAGGCTCCAGCAGCCCATTCTGTGGTCAATACCCCATTGTCATAACGGTCTTGTTTTATACGGTACAGTTGGGGGAGGTCTTCATGAAAATCCTCATAACTGAACTCGTAAGTGACGTATTGCAAAATCAAAAGGCATGCGGCAATTCCTAAAGCCAAGCCTCCAATATTGATGAAGGAATAAGTTCTGTTCTTTTGAAGATTTCTCCAGGCGATTTTTAAATAGTTCCGTATCATGATTTTGCTGTTTTATTATTCGGTTCGTAGGCTTTTAATGGGATTGGCTATCGCCGCTTTTACGGTTTGATAGCTGACCGTAACCAGGGTAATAAGGATTACGGAGAGTACGGCTAGTACGAATACCCACCATGATATATCAATGCGGTAGGTATAGGTTTCCAACCAGCGGTCCATGACATACCAAGCTATAGGCGATGCGATGAGTCCGGCAATAAGAATTAGTTTGAGGAAGTCCTTGCTGAAAAGACTCATGATTTGCGTCACGGAACTGCCCAATACTTTGCGGATTCCAATTTCTTTGATGCGAAGACCCACAAAGAACAGAATTAAACCATATAAGCCTAGGCAAGCAATAAAGATGGCTAAGGCAGAAAATACTTTGGCCAAGGTCAAGTATCGCTGTTCAGCCTCGTATTCTTCCGCTACGCGTTCATCCAAGAAGCGGTAGTCGAATAAGTAGTTTGAAAAGGTTTTCGACCATTCCGCGTCAATTTGGGCAACCACGGTTTTGATATCACTGGTATTCAGTTTGATGCCAATCTCTCCAAAAGCATTGGTTTCATTGGC
>JBCBCH010000403.1:0-2876 GCA_038530835.1 Bacteroidota bacterium
TTTAAATCGCCAAGATGCATCACCAAGTCTACGCCAATTGTATTCATCACGCTGACAAAATCCCGCATCTTGGCCAAAGCACCCTTGTAATAACGGGTTCCCGAGGGGCTTCTTTCGGCGTAGTGCGAATCTGAGGCCAACCCAAATCGAATGGAATTCGAAACTTCTGCGCATGAATGAAAAGGAAGTATGGTCGCAGATATAGAGAAGAGGGATAAATCTTTGACAAACTTTCGTCTTCCCTGGTGGTTCATTTTGAAGAATTGTTTTAACGTTTTTTACCGATGACGAAAAGATAATCACCTATATCATTTTCGTAAGATTTGATGACCTCATGAATTGCTCCGCTATCGATGTCTTTCCTTAGTAAAGATAAGCCCTGTTCAACTTCTTTTTGACGCGCTAAATCGACGAAAGATGAAATACCCTTTCGAATTCGTGGGTCGAAGTACAGCTCTGGATTTTGCTTACCGCAATAAAGGAATTTGTCCTGTAAATCAGGTTGGATAAAATAGGCTTCTCTTTTACTGATTTCAAAACCACTTTTACTCAAATCATCTTCAATGTTCTTCAGCGATGCCATCTGTTGAATGGCATCCGTCAACATTTCAGGAAAATACCGATTGAGCCAATAGCCCTGCATTTGCTTTGGTGTTGCTGTAAAAATGACCAGGGTTCCATTTGGCCTTAAAACCCGATTGAGCTCAGCAAACCCATTGCGTAAATTGGTCCAGTGGTGTAGGGTTAGTGAAGCAATTATACCATCTACATGGTTACTGGACAATCCCGTATTTTCTGCACTGCCGGTTCTCCAATCAATGTTGGAATTTCTGCTACGTGCTTTTTCCAACATTTCGAGAGAAGGGTCTATGCCGATAAATTGAAATCCGTTTTTCTGGAGTTCATGGGTATAGTTACCCGTTCCGCAACCAACATCCAGATAGAGACCCGCTGGTTTGGGTTGTAAATGAAACAGCAAGCGCGAAGCAATATAGGGGTCCGCTTTTCGCGTTTGGTCGTAGTTGATTCCAATACGGTCGTATTTGGCTTTCATTAGATTCTTTCATTTAGAAAACGAAATGGGTCGCTGCTGGGTGTTTTTTAACTTTTCTCCTTTAAATCCAGCCACTCTGCATAGGTTACGATTCGTTTTTCCTCCTCAGATTTGGGTTTTCCCAGAAGGATACCGATAAACTCCAAGTCATGACCATCAGGGTCGTTGAAATAAATGGAAATGGCAGGCATCCAACAAAATACCATGGGTACTTCCTTTTGATTCTGTAAAAAATTCCAAAAGGTGATGTTATGGGATTTTAAAAAGGCAACGGATTCGTTGGCAATCCATTCGGGGTCGCACTCAAACGCAAAATGGCGGATATCAATTTCCGCTTTGGGTTTTTCCCATAAACCGAGCATCGCTTGTTTTTCTTTTCCAATCCAAAAGAAGGCGGTTTTCGGTTGTTCCCGATACCGACATTGGGTCAGCCCAAGAATTTCCGTGTAAAAAGCAATCGAACGGTCTAGAATTTCAACAAACAGATGCGTCTCGAAAAAGCCCTTGATCATATTGAAAATAGCTTAGCGATTTTATGGAATATACTGAAATCCCTTCGTATACTTTGAATACTGAGCTCTAATTGTTTTTAAAGTAATCCGATTCGAGTATCGCAAACGAAAAGTTGTCGGACCAGCCTGATTTTAGGGGTAGTATTTCCCTTTTGCGCCCCTCTCTGAACATGCCTGCTTTTTCCAACACTTTAATGGAGCCAATATTCTCCACAGCACAACCCGCTTCAATGCGATGCAACTTGAGTTTTTCAAAACCAAATTTTAAAACCGCATTCACTGCTTCGGTGGCATAGCCTTTACCCCAATGGTTCGGATGGAATATATACCAGACCTCGGCGCTTTTGAACTTTGGCTTGCCTAATTTTAGTCCAAAAAGACCTAGGAATTCTGCATTATCATTGCTTTCAACCGCGAAAGTGTAGTTTTTTGGACTATTCGATTGGTTCTCAGCAATCCAAGGGGTGATTACCTTTTTTGTTGCATCCATATCTTTTGGAATCCCAAGGGTGTTGAATTCGTCGGACTCCGGTAAGCTATGCAACGTATGGATGTGCTCCAAATCGTCCCATTCTATGCGTCTTATTTTTAGCCTTTTCGATATGATGTCTTTGGAATGGTGCACCCAATGGAATTACTTGGTTTTTTCTGCAATTCTATCCCATAATTGAATACCGGTTACGGTTCCCTCTTCCATATGAAAAGTGTAATAGGTACCGCTACTTTTATTAAAATATTGGGTATCAGTCTCTGGAAGCAGCATAATGGGTTCGTCGGTAAATTCGCCATCGATTTCCAGCCCATTTTCTTTGAGCACAACATACGCTTCACCCATTTGCGGGAAAGTATAGGTTCCCACAAATTTGGTGCGTACTTCTTCTGATTGCGCCACTACTTTGCGCACCATTGGGTCAATTCCAGGAAGGTCATATTCTTTGGCCAAACTCAGCAAGATTTCTTGTATGATGCTGCCATTGTCAGAATTAACCATTACCACTACGGCAACGGGATGTTCTTTCCATGCTGTCAGTCTGGCTCTAAATCCTTTATCAGCACCCCCATGCCCATAGGTATGTTCGTGTACCGCAGGACCAATACCATATTCGTTCATACCGGCGGTGAGCATTTCGTTGACGGTCTGGGTCTTTAAAAGGCCATCCTTTTGGGTCTGCTGTATTTTTTGGATTTCTTGTGCCCAAAGAATAAGCTGCGAAGGGGTCGTCCAGAGGCCGGCGGCGGCCATTTCAGGATAGATGGGCCATTTGCCTTCTACCTCATCCCCATTTTCGCGATACCCTGTAGCGGCGATG
>JBCBCH010000404.1:0-2875 GCA_038530835.1 Bacteroidota bacterium
TTGAACTCCTGCTTCTTTTATAATGTGTAAGGCATCATTTTCAGCTTTCGCCCAGACCTCTCTTTGATATACTGCAGAAGTCTCTGCTGCCAGCTGCAACCATTGCTTTTCTTTTTCGCTTAATCGATTCCAAGTTTCCATTCCAACCAACAACACATCCGGCACAGCCGTGTGTTCATCAAAACTGTAATACTTGCAGACTTCATAATGTTTCGAAGTTTGAAAGCTGGGTAGGTTGTTTTCGGCCCCGTCCACCACACCTTGTTGCAAAGCGGTGTACAGCTCTCCCCACGAAATAGGAGTAGGTGCTCCCCCTAATTGTTGTACCATGCTCACGGCCATATTACTTTTTTGGACACGAATCTTTAAGCCCTTCAAATCTTCAGGAGTATTGATAGGACGTTCTTTCGTGTAGAAACTACGACTTCCGGCATCATAAAAACATAATCCGCGCAAGCGATATTCCGAACCTTTATGCAGAAATTGCTGCCCCACTTCACTATCGTAAAATGTGTGGGAGTGCTGCTTGTCTCGAAACAAATAGGGAATACTAAGCACTTTATATTCGGGGACAAAATTCTCCAGAACCGCCGCCGACACTTTAGTGATGTCCAAACTTCCGATTTGCAGAAGTTCCAAGCATTCTCGTTCGGCCCCGAGTTGTCCGCTGGGATAAATCTTCACTTGAAGGTTCCCCTCGGAGTTTTTTTGGAGTTCTTCTCCCAAACGCACCATGGCCAAATGCACGGGATGGTTGGTATCTAACCCATGGGCCAAACGCAGTACTTTTCTTTCTTGTTTTGGACCACAAGATAGGAGCAGTAATACGAGCAGAATGACCATCCAAGGTTTTGCCATACTTAAGCCCTTATGTTTTGAATCAGTGTCAAGGTCTCTGATACGGTTTGAGTGAGTTCTTCAAATTTACCTTCGGAAATGATTTGCTTTTGAAATAATTGACTTCCCATGCCTACACAATGTACCCCTGCGTTGAACCAAGCGGATAGATTGTCTTCGGTAGGTTTTACCCCGCCAGTTGGCATAATAGGAACTTGTGGATAAACCGCTTTAACGGATTTGACAAAACCTGGGCCCAACACGTTACCTGGAAAAGCCTTGATTAGCTGTGCGCCAAGTTGTAAGGCATGATAAATCTCGGTAACCGTGCCACAACCTGGAATCCATAAAACAGATTGGGAGTTGCAAAACTCGGCGACTTCAGGAACAAAAGCTGGCGAGACGATGAAATCGGCACCAACGGACAAGAAATCCTTAGCATCCTTAGCGCTAAAAATGGTTCCGATTCCAAGACTTAAATCCGGATAGGATTTTGCTTTTTTGGCCAATTCAGCAAAGACTTCGAGGGCGTTACCTCCTCGATTGGTAAACTCAAAAACCCTTACACCTCCTTCATAACAGGCTTCCACCACCTGTGAAGCTGTCGCAACATCTGTATGGTTAAAAACAGGAATCAATCCAGTTTCGCCCATTTTCAATAACATTTTTTGATGTTCCATGAGGGTTTTTCTTATCTCGCTACTCTTCCTGATGCATCTCCGGACATCAGTTTTTCAACCTCGGCTACGGTCACCAAATTGGCATCTCCATAAATCGTATGTTTCAAACAAGAAGCTGCTACGGCAAAATTTAAGGCTTTTTGGTCATCCCCCGTATATGTTAAAAGACCATAAATCAATCCCCCCATAAAACTATCGCCCCCGCCAACACGGTCAACGATGTGGGTGATTTGATATTCGGGCGATTGAAATAGGTTTTTACCATCGTATAATACGCCAGCCCAAGTGTTGTGAGAGGCCGAAAGAGAGCCTCTTAAGGTGGTAATGACTTTTTGCGCTTTGGGAAAACGTTTCATCATCTGTTCACAAACAGATAAAAATGCTTCGGCCTTAACATGTTCGCCTTGAGTGGTAATATCCAAACCTTCTGGTTTGATACCAAAATGCTTTTCAGCGTCTTCTTCATTCCCCAAAACAATATCGCAATGAGCAGTCAACTCCGACATAATGGATTCTCGTTTTGCGTCGTCACAATAGTTCCAAAGCTTGGCACGATAATTTAAATCTGTGGAAATGGTCACACCCATTTCACTCGCCACTTTTACGGCCTCCAAACAAGCATCAGCGGCACCTTGTGAAATAGCAGGCGTGATGCCCGTCCAATGAAACCATTGGGTATCAGCGAAAACAGATTTCCAGTCTACCATTCCAGGTTGGATTTCAGCCATCGCCGAATGGGCTCTATCGTACACCACTTTACTGCCTCGGCTTACTGCTCCGATTTCCAGAAAGTAGATTCCCAATCTATCGCCTCCAAAAAGAACATGCGAAGTACCCACATTTCGTTTACGCATTTCCATCAATGCGCAATGGCCGATATCATTTTTGGGCAAACGGGTCACAAATTCCACAGGGAGTCCATAATTGGCCAAGGAAACCGCGACATTGGATTCTCCACCGCCGTAGATGGCCTCAAAACGAGATGCTTGTGAAAACCGTAAAACGCCGGGTGGCGCCAGACGCAACATGATTTCTCCGAAGGTGACCACTTTTTTCATATCAATAGAAGGGTATTTACACTTTGTTTTGCTTCTTTTTTCGAATAACACAAGATGTAATTATCAAAAATCGAAGTTTTTTAGTTAATTTGTGCAATCGATTGCACAATATTAGCAATTTAATTTTACATGAAAGCGAAATTCCTTAAAATTCATCCCAACGATAACGTGATTGTGGCACTTGAAAACCTTGACTCAGGTGCTCTAATTCATGTCGATGGAAAGGATTTAAAACTGTTGGAGTCCGTGCAAGCCAAGCACAAGTTTTTGGATAGGGATGTACAAATGGACATGAATTAG
>JBCBCH010000405.1:0-1371 GCA_038530835.1 Bacteroidota bacterium
GGTTGTGGCAGAAGTCTGCGCATACGTTTGATGAAATGACGAACATTTCGTTGGAAACCCGAAAAAAGCTGGAAGACGCTTTCTTCATCAAATCATGCCCCATAAAAGCGGAGACCATCATCAATAGCGTTGATTTGGGTAAATGGAAATTCGTAATCATACAGTTGGCAATACTGAACTCATACGGTGGAAAAATGAATTTGTTGGTCCATCCTTCGAAGGTATTCAAAGTATGCTCTGAAGAAACGGCACTTTCCAATCCTCGCATGACGGTGGTTCCTACAGCACAAACCTTTCTTTTGTCTTGCTTGGCGTTGTTCACCACCTCAGTAGCTTTCTCGTCAATGACCAACTCTTCACTATCCATTTTATGTTTGGACAAATCCTCTACCTCAACAGGGTTGAAAGTTCCCAAACCAACATGTAAGGTTACCTCAGCAAAATCGATTCCCTTGATTTCCAGGCGCTTCAATAGGTGTCTTGAAAAGTGAAGTCCCGCTGTTGGTGCCGCCACGGCCCCTTCATGTTTGGCGTAAATGGTTTGATAGCGCTCTTCATCTTCTGGCTCTACCATTCTTTTGATGTACTTGGGAAGTGGCGTCTCGCCCAATTCCCGCAACTTTCTTCTAAAATCCGTATAGGAACCATCATACAAAAAGCGTAGCGTGCGTCCTCTAGAGGTAGTATTATCAATGACTTCCGCCACTAAACTTTCGTCTTCACCAAAATACAGTTTGTTTCCAATTCGGATTTTACGCGCAGGATCCACCAAAACATCCCAAAGGCGTTGCTCTTGGTTTAGCTCACGTAATAGAAACACTTCAATACGCGCACCGGTTTTTTCTTTGTTTCCATACAGGCGCGCAGGGAAAACCTTGGTGTTGTTCAATACCATGACATCACTTTCGTCGAAATAGTCAATCAGGTCTTTGAACATTTTATGTTCGATTTTTCCAGAATCGCGGTGAATCACCATGAGTTTTGACTCGTCTCTATTTTCAGAAGGATACTCTGCCAAAAGCTCGCTGGGTAGTTCAAAGTTGAAGTTTGATAATTTCATAAAAGTTTCTAGATTTTTTGAAGTCCGCAAATATACAATCCCCAGATAGGGGATGTCAAGTAAAAGCGCCCTAAAATCAGGACTAAACTTCTTTTATTTCAAATCCCAGCAGCTTTAAATCATTCCAATATTCTGGATAGGATTTGGAAACGACCTCGGCTTCGTTGACATATAGGGAAGTGCGTAAGGTAAGTGGCCCAAATGCCATGGCCATCCGATGGTCGTGATAGGTGTCAATGGCAACGTTTTCTTTGATTTCATTGGACGACGCAAGTGTAAGACTTTTGTCATCGGTGTCCACCTCAGCGCCC
>JBCBCH010000405.1:1380-2872 GCA_038530835.1 Bacteroidota bacterium
TCGGGAAGCTCGACTTGCCTTTTGCGCAAAGTCATGGTTTGATCCTCGAACCGTGTTTCTACTCCAAAAGCCTCATAAATTTTTTGGCAAACACTATCTCCCTGCAACGAGTTGTTACGATAAGAACGTAAGGTAACTTCTGAACCAGGGGCACTCAACGCGAGTATGCTGTAAAAATAGCTTGCTGAACTCCAATCCGACTCCACCTCAAGAGTCATATCGGGAACTTCACTTTTATGCGCTACCGTAATGATATTTTCTTTAAAAGAAGTTGTCACTCCCAATTGCTCCAATAGGCTCAAAGTCATTTTAATGTAGGGAACGGATGTGATTTTACCAACCAGTTCCAAGGTCAATCCACTGGGCAGACTAGGTGCAATCAACAACAAAGCAGAAATATATTGACTGCTGACATTGGCAGGAAGCGATACATGGGTCTTGCTAAGCTGCTTCCCTTTGATTTTTAGTGGCGGACAACCTTCCGTTTCCAAAAATTCGATTTCGGCTCCCAAGGATTTTAACGCTTCTACCAAAACCCCTATAGGGCGTTGCTTCATTCGGGCTGAACCGGTCAAAACCACCTCTCGCCCCTCTTGGGACGCAAAGAAAGCAGTTAAAAAACGCATTGCTGTTCCGGCATGATGAATGTCTACTTGACCTTGCTTTTTTTGAAGACCTGCCTCCATGACGCGTCCATCATCGGAAATGGAAACATTACTTAAAGTAAGGTTAGGATATAAAGCATTAAGCAGCAGCAGGCGATTGGTTTCACTTTTGGAACCGGTGACCTGAACGGTACCCTTAATCGTGTTTTGAGAATGTTTTGAGAGCTGTAATTTCAAACCAAAGGGGCGTTACAATGAAGCGGCTAAGATAGGCTATTTCAGCTTTTCATTGCCATGGTGGCGGTCATGGTCTCGTTTGGTTTTGATATCCAATTTGCGGTCAAACGCCGCTTGTAAATCAATACCCGTTTGATTGGCCAAACAGAGTACGACAAAAACCACGTCGGCCAACTCTTCACCCAAATCTTTTGATTTATCGGACTCCTTTTCACTTTGCTCGCCATAACGCCGCGCAATGATACGGGCTACTTCGCCTACCTCTTCGGTCAACTGAGCCATATTGGTCAGTTCGTTAAAATAGCGAACCCCATGATTTTGAATCCATTCGTCTACTGCTTTCTGGGCGTTTTGAATATGCATTTCGTCAAATTTTAGACAAAACTAGCTTTTCGGATTCTTTGGTGATAATTTGATTGAAGAATTCTTTCAGATAAGGATAATACATAGAAGCTATGGAAGCCCTTTTGATTTCAAAATTGACAATGACGTCCACCTGATTTTCTCTGGGAATAACGTTGTATTTGAACAGCCCCAATTTGTCAGGCAATCCAAAAACCTGCGCTTTTCAGATTTAAAGGGATTTTCCTCAGTGCCCAAAAACTAAAGTTGCCAGAGGGCTATCAAATAAAGTCCTGTCCAAAATCGCA
>JBCBCH010000406.1:0-2846 GCA_038530835.1 Bacteroidota bacterium
GTTCAGTAGTGATACCCCAAGTACTATTGTCCTTGGTAAGGACATAATAAATGATACCTACCACAACTGCAACCAACGGACCTTGAATCAATTGAAAGATTTTCCCTTTTTTGGATAGGACATTATTCCATAAAATTAAAATGGCCATGGCAACGATTGCTATGATGGTGGCTCCATTGCTAAAGTTTCCAGAAACAATTCCGCTTATGGTATTGAAGATTTCTGTAAAGGTATTTTCCCCATCAATTTGAAAGAAGGCAAAATCCCCCTCAGGGTCTTTGTCATAACCAAAGAAATATGGAATTTGTTTCAAGATGATAATGATTCCAATACCGGTTAGCATGCCTTTGATGACAGAGGAAGGAAAATAATAGGCAATAACACCTGCTTTTAAGATGCTAAAGACAATTTGGATAACTCCCCCCAATACTACGGCGACAAGAAAGTTCTCGAAACCGCCAAGGGTGCCAATAGCGGTAAGTACTATCGCCGCCAATCCGGCAGCTGGTCCACTGACCCCAATTTGGGAACCACTCAAAATCCCCACGATAATACCACCCACAATTCCAGCGATAAGCCCAGAAAACAATGGGGCACCACTGGCCAAAGCAATCCCTAAACACAATGGAAGTGCAACAAAAAAGACAACGATACTAGCAGGTAAATCGTTTTTAATATACTTGAACATGATTACAGTAAAATGATTAGATGCGAAAACCCCTAATAAAATAGGCGTTTATTGAATAGGTTAGATTGTCGAGTTAGGTGCGTTGTCGTGGCGGAGGTACGATAACATCTCCTATATAGTCCCCTCCTAAATGCAAAGGATATTGCATTTTCAGGACAAGATTTAACGCTGAGCAGGCCGTTTGATGACCTATTATGTTGAAGAACAAATCACTCTCGTCACTCTTCTTTTCAGATTCTTTTTCACCGTTTTTTTCTTCCTCTGAGGTATCTACCAAAACCATCATTTCCTCTTCTATATCAAGGACAGAAAGCAATGAAGGCGCCAATATCGAGGACACGAGCAAAAGGGCAATTAGGGGAAAAGTGATGGATTTTATCAATCGGTTACTTTTAAACAAAAATAAAAGTAAAGCTATTGATTTTCGTTAAATATTGATTAAAAATCCTTGAGGAGCTTGATTTTTTCGATTTTAACCCAACCAATTTGGCCGTCTTCCAGTTTGATTTTGCGCCAAGCCTCCAAGCTATCCAATACGTTGACCTTGGTACCTTCATGAAGGGTAAACACCGATTCACTATTGGCATTCGGCTCTGCCTGAATTTTAACTTCGCGTGCAAATACTATGGCTGGGTTGTCAGACACGAACTCGCGGTATTGCAGATAAGCCAAGAGCACAGCTGAACATCCTAAAATAAGGCTGATTACGCTCGTAACAAAAGCCACCCGTTTTTGACTTGCAACCCCCAAGAAATAATACGCCAAATAACACAGCACGCAGAACATCATCAAGGCGATGGCCAAATACGACCATTGGTCAAACGAAAGTCTGTTGACAAGACCATCGTAAAGCTTTCCCAGTTCGGTTTGCGGCATTTGTTCGACCGCATCCAACCGCATGTTTTGGGCATACCCCAGATTGTTCAAAATTTCAGGGTCATTGGGTTTTAGGAGGAGGGCCTTTTCGTAGTAATAGATGCTAGGTCCTATCTCGTTTTGTTTGTAGTAACAGTTACCCAAATTAAAGTACAGCGCAGCGGAATGCTCACCATTTTCAAGAATGCTCAAATATTGTTCAGCAGCCTCATTGTATTGCCCTTTGTTGTACAGCTCAGTAGCCTTTTCAAACCGTGCTGTATTCTGCCCAAATAGCAAAGGGAAGGTGAAAACCAGTCCTAGAAATAACAATCCAATCTGTCTCATAATTGTTTGTCGAGTTTGGAAATCACTTCGCTCGCTTTGTCGTAGTCTTGCTGCATTTGAACATCTGAAAAAGGACTGTAACGCGCCATCTCACAACTTTTCAAAAGACTTATAAAGCCTTCAATATCATTCTCTCCCACGTTTTTCTGCACCAAAATAGATGTTATTTTCTCTTTACTGAATTCTGAAGTTTCTATTTTGAGTTTTGCTTTCAGGTAGTTGTGCAAACCTTTTTCCAAGGCCACATAAAACGGCTCTTTGTTTCCAAGCTGTTTTTTGGCTGTAGAGAGATATTTTCGTGCAAGTCTATTGGCGCGCTTCATTTTGTTCCCTTCTATGTCACTGGCCATGGCTTCCCGCTTCTTAAAGGAAAAAACAGCGATAGGAATCAGCAAAAGGGGGCCAAAAAGGAGAAGGTAAAACCGATTTGAGCCAAAAAAGAAATTGGTTCCAATCTTGGTCAAGTTTGGACTTAGTTTAATGAAGTGGAACTGTTTTCCGGTGGGTACCACCATTTGTTGGTTGGTTGCACCTAAAGAACCACTGCCAACGCCAGTATTGTTGGGACCTTCCAGAACCTCAATATTGATTTCATCTGAAGCCAAGGTTACGTATTTCTTTTTTTTCGGGTCAAAATAACTAAATGAAATACTGGGCAACGGATACTTTCCTCGGAAGGAAGGCACCACGGTATAGGCATTGCCTACTTTTCCTTCCATACCACCGATGGTAGTCCTAACTTTTTCCTCAAACTCTGGCTCGTAAACTTCCAAGGAGCTTGGAAGCTCTGGTTCGGGCAAACGGAACAATTTTAAATTTCCTTTTCCAGATACTTCAACTTTAGCTTGAAGGGATTACGAAGCATTAATGTAAAAGCACTTCCGGAAAACGGCAAACCCCAAAATTTTGGCGGAGCTGTGGGCCAGTTTGATTTTTCGGTAACGACCAGCAAAAC
>JBCBCH010000407.1:0-2831 GCA_038530835.1 Bacteroidota bacterium
TAGCGATGGAAGCATCACCTACCACGGCGATATGCTCAACATCCTCCTTGCCGAGGATTTGATTGGCCAAGGCCATGCCCAAAATGGAAGAAATTGCAGTAGAACTGTGTCCGGTGCCAAAAGCATCATACGGACTTTCGCTTCGTTTTGGAAAACCGCTGATTCCTCCCAATTGTCGGTTGGTTTTGAAAGCATTTTTGCGCCCAGTCAAAATCTTATGGCCATAGGCTTGGTGCCCTACATCCCAAATGAGTTTGTCTTTTGGGGTATTGAATACATAGTGCAATGCTACGGTCAACTCCACTACTCCCAAACTAGCCCCTAAATGCCCCTCTTTGGTCGCAATTACATTAATAATGAATTGTCGGAGTTCGCTGGCAAGTTTTAGCAGGTCTTTCTTGTCCAGTTTTTTTAACGCGTGGGGCGTATCGATATGTTCTAGAATAGAGGCCAAAATGATAAAAAACAAAAATACCTATTCTGGGTAAAAGGTTTTGTTTTAGCTTCGCCTTGAATTTCAGAATCACATTGATTTGGAGAACCCATTTGATGATACGTACTTCATGAGGAAAGCGCTGCAAGAGGCTGAAATAGCCTTTGAAATGGGAGAAGTTCCCGTAGGTGCTGTGGTGGTTGTCGAGAATCGCATTATCGGAAGAGCGCATAATCTCACAGAAAGACTTAAAGATGTTACGGCCCACGCTGAAATGCAAGCCATTACGGCGGCGGCAAACTTTTTAGGTGGAAAATACCTAACGGGTTGTACGCTCTACGTCACCTTGGAACCTTGTCAAATGTGCGCTGGGGCCATGTATTGGAGCCAGATTTCCCGTTTGGTATATGGAGCCAGAGACTTGGAAAGGGGCTTTAATGTTATGGGGACCCAGCTGCATCCCAAAACGGAGATTACCAGTGGCATTCTCGAAAATGAGGCGTCCGAGTTGCTCAAACGCTTTTTTATACAAAGACGGAACCTGAACTAGTACTTCCAACCCAAGTTCCGCCCAATCAACTACTTGTTTGATGCAACCACCATAAAATGTGGGCTAAAAGGAAGTAAATATCGATTCCTTTCCGTTCGTTGCAAAAATTTTAGTAGGGTTTTCTTCCTGTCGTGAACCGCTAGGGAAATAAAAAAGTCCTTATCAAGCCAAGTCATTCCTTCAACTGCGATGATATCTTCAATGTGAAAATCTTGCGCCATCAGTTCTTTCTCCAACTGTTGTGGTTCATGAAAAAACGCTTTGGTGAACAAGCCTGGAATATTTGCGGGAGGCAGGTGAATACCATCCTCAATTTCATTGAGGCACATTTCAAGAAAACCTTTCTCGTGCATTAGACCCTGCATTAGGCCAAAAAGGGTGGAGGAGGTTCTGTTGATGGCAAAAGCCAAAAGCAATCCCCCTGGACGCAACGTTCTTTTTGCCTCCTTTATGGCGTCTAAGCGGTCTTGCTGTTGTTGCAGATGGTACAAAGGCCCGTGGGCAATGATTGCATCGGCAAACCGATTTGAAAACGGCAGGTTTTTTGCTTCTCCATGATGCACAAAAAAGGGATTACCGATGGATTGAGCTCTTTTATTAGCTTGTTTGATGTGTTTTGCAACTGGCTCTACAAGGTGAACATGGTGTCCCATGTTGGCTAACCAATGTGCATACTTTCCAGTTCCGCCTCCTACATCGATTATGTTCTTTGGCGTAGCCGGTAAATAGCGTTGAATTAGGTTTTTTGTTCGTTCGAATTCAAAAGCTCCAGTTCCCTTGGCGAGGCGGGATTCTTCTGAAATCTTAGTATAGAAGGCATTGATTGTGGAATCAATCAATATTTTATCTTTCAAAACGTGAGATTTAAATAATGTGGGTACTCCGAACAGGAGTAAAGTCTTATCAAAAAATAGAAATACCCCTTTAGGTCAAGGGTAAAAGGATGGTTAAGCGCTCAACGGGAATGCGACGCTTGAAGTTAGATAAGTATGTTATTTAACAGCAACAGGCTTTAAAGATACTAAAGACCAAAACCAATAAAAAGCAAAAAGCCCTCAATATCAAGTATTGAAGGCTTGCCAATCAAGAATACAATATTTTATCCGATTACCTGCACTTTTGCAGCAACCACTCCTTTTCTCCCTTCTTCTTCTTCATATTCTACCTTGTCCCCATCTTTGAGTTCTAAACCGTTTAATGCGGTTACATGAACAAAAATGTCGCGTCCGGTCTGATCGTTGGTAATGAAGCCATATCCTTTGGATTCATTGAAAAACTTTACTGTGCCAGTCATTAAAAAAAATAAATGTTAAAGCGCGAAGGTATCGAAATAACTTGAAAACAGCCCGTTTAAAATCAAATCTTTACAAATCCTTTTTTTTGCCCTTGTTGTTTTCCCTTTCCTGCATTTTAAGGATGTTTTCCTTGGTTAGCATGTAATCTTTCATATTCTTGCCCCTACTTTCTTGAATCAAAAACAAGGGCATGGCTATAAAAAAAAGCCCCAATGTTCCACCTCCAATGTATTTGTTGGCCAAGGATTCCTTTTCCGGCTTTAGGGAAAATCCATAAATGATGGCTGAGAATGAAGCGATAACCACTAAGATGGTCAAGTATTTCAATTTGAATTTCATGAAGAAAAGGTAATCAGTTTTCTACGATAGGCCGTTAACAGTTTTGATTTTGAAATAAAGCCCTTGTATTTTCCTTCGTGCAATACCGGGAGATTCCAAGCACCACTATCTTGAAATTTCTTCATCACTGTGGCCATGGTATCAGTTTCTTGAAAGATATGTTCAGGTGGGGCATGGAGCAAATCTTTGACAAACATAGTGTCATATACCTCGG
>JBCBCH010000408.1:0-2826 GCA_038530835.1 Bacteroidota bacterium
CCAGGATCAAACTCTTCATTGTTGTACCTTAAGTAACTTATTGTCCAACATGACGCTCTCCCGCCCAAGCTCCAATCTTAATCTTGGTTCGTTATTCTCTTTTACGCTGTCTATACCAATATGTTAAATGAACTTCAAAAAAAAAGAAAAAAGTTCCCTAAAAAACCCCCTCTCTTTTTTCACAACCCAACCAGCCTTAACCGATTAAGCGGGTGCAAATATAATAAGCATTTTTTTACCCGACAAACAGTTTGAATATATTTTTCGAAAAATAAAATTCCACCTTCAGTAAACCCTTGTTTGTCAACTTAAAGTAAACTGATTTTTAAAGAATCTTTAAGAAAAGAAATTCCATACCAACCCAAATCGAATGACAAAGTCACGATACGGATATTCCGGTGCTGAATAAAATGAAGGCTCGGTGGTAAACAATGAATTCAGGTGTTCTGCCTTTAAATAAATACGGGTTTGTCGCACTTTCGCATTGATAAATACATCCAGCATTGGAAAACCTCCAAATTCTTCCCGATTTTGAATATAGAACTCTCCGAGAAGTGGATGATACGCATCCATATTATATGAAGTGAAATATTTAAAGTTTACACCGGTTTGGATATACATGGCTTTTTTGAATACATCCGATGAAAAATAAAAGGTATTCCGCGTGACCAATTCGGGAACATTCAACACCTGCTCGTCTTGGGTTACGTTTTGATATAATATGGTATTGGCCAAAGCCCATTTTCGCCATCGTATTTCCTTAAAATATTTTACGCGAAGGTGATTTACGGTAGACCCGGATTGAAAAGGCCTCACAAAGGCAGTGGACAACTCTTCATTTTCTAGCTGCTCATTCGTTATGGTCGATTGGAAATAGGTATAGTTATCCAATGCGCTGTACTCCACATTTAAGTTTCCATACTTGTTGGACAGCCATCCCAACGAAATGGTGCTACTCTGCGTTTTTTCGAAAGTGGAGTCATTTTGCCAGTTGAAGTTTTGATAGTCACTTTGAAAAAGCAAAAAGTTAAAGTTGGGCAGACGTGAAGAAATATTCAAGCCCGACACCAATGTATTGTTTTCATTAATGTCGTACTGTGCCAAGGCATTGATTTGGCTTCCTCCCAATTCTCCGGTTATATTATAGGTAACGTCTCCTGACAAACGGAGTCTGCCAAAATTATTGGTATATTTTCCCCCAACCGCAATTTCATCCCCGGTCAATTGGTTTTGGATGGTTCCTGCATCGGTGATGATTATACTATTGAAAAAGTAATTGTAATTGTAATGACTTACATTTCCGGATAGGTTGCCCAAAGCTTTTCCTTCAAAACCCAATGAAACTCTGTTGAACATCGTCTTCAGTCTAGCACGATCAGCAATGGGCACCGTGAAAGGGTCGGTACCAAAAGCTGCCTGCGCTGCGGTTTGGGTAAATTGGAAAAATTTTGTCTCATAATTGAACTCATGCCCCAAATACAGGGATTTAGCTTTTCGTTTCGTAGAATCCTTTTTGCTACGAAGAATCTTATAGGTTTGATCAAAGTAATAGCGTTTTCCTAAGATTCGGGTATTGGCATCAGTGTACAGCACATCCAACCGAAAACGATCATCAAAATCTTCTTCTCCTTCCTCAAACTGTGTTCGGTCTGAAATACCCCCATTTTCTTCAGATTCCAAATCCTGAGCGGCAATATGTCCTCTTAGGTTGTACCTTCCGTTACGTCCGTTGTATGAAAAGCTTGTTCTAAAGTTTCCGGATTGGGTCTGGTCAAACCTGTATTTACCCAACGAACGGAACCCTTTAAAGGCTACTGACATATTTAATTGAGGAGTCATATTAAAGGTCAATAAGGCATCCAATAATTGCCCTTGCTCCAAGGTGGTTTTGAACATTAAGTCGGAGACGGGTGTAGCTACATTAAAGTAAGGGATGTCCTCCACCTCCATATAGCCAATGTTCCGGGCCGATGCTCCCATTGTTGGATAAAAGGAGCTGGTCGAAAACACACGTCCCAATTTATTGTAGGGTCGACCAATATTGGAAAAGGGCATCAGTTCGAAATCATCGCGGCGTAAGTAATTGTATTTGTATTCTTTTTGGATGGTCAAAGACGTATCCAAATACATGGTATCCCGAGCGTAGGTGATGATTTTGTAGTCTTTGATGGTGATTTCGGGCACGGAATCGTTCTTGGAAGGTGGCTTTTGAAATACCGTAGGTTGTGGTTGTACCAAGGTATCGTTTTCGATTTCAATCTCAGGAACAGCGGGCTCTATTTGAGGGATGACCAAGGTATCCTTTTCTTGGGGCGGGGGAATGCTATCATTTTGGGCAAAAACGGGAAGGCAAAATACCAACCCCAACAAAAAGATTAAAAATCTCATGCTTTAATTTAAAGCCGTAAAGGTATGTGTTTTGTTTTGTAAAGATTTGTGAAAAAATCAAAGATAAAACCCTTGTCACTTGACAAGGGTTTTATGAAGTTTAAAAAAATTAGAGGGTTAAGTGTTAGTATCCCGGATTTTGTTGCACACCTGGATTAAAATTTAACTCGTTTAACGGTATTGGGAGTGTAAATCTAAAGTCAGTGGAAGGCAGTGAACAAGCTCCATTTACGGCACAGTCCAACGCATTGCGCTCCACACCTCTATTTCCTCTTTCTCCTAGACGCTTTAAATCCACCCATCGGTATCCTTCAAAGGCAAATTCTATCCTACGTTCATCCAAAATGGCTCCAAAAGCCTCTTCTGCACTTGCAAAGTTTGGTGCAATGGTATTTTCACCAAATCTAACATCCCTAAGTTCTTTTAAGAAATTCGCAG
>JBCBCH010000409.1:0-2822 GCA_038530835.1 Bacteroidota bacterium
TGGGTGTCGAATCCACCCATGGAAATCATGTATACTTTGGTACCAAGATTCCCTTTAATCAATCGGGCCAATAACGCCAATTGACGTGCAAAACCATTATTTTGGTACTCTACCTGGTTTTGTCCTCTTTCGTAGGCCTCGTGAATTTTACCAGCGTATTCGTAAGTGGTGTTGGCCACACCTCTTAAGAAACGCAATTGGTCACCGTACATACATTCGTCAAATGGGGCATTTTCAATGTCGTAGAAGAATCCTGTCTGTGCAATTTCTTCCAACTGGTCGATATTGTTCGTAACGAAAGCGTAATTGGTTTCTTCTCCTTGGAATACCAAGTTGGCGATGTTTCCAATTTGGATGGCTGCTGGTGCAGCAGGTGGATTAATCAAATAATCTGGGAAACATTGCTCAAAGTGTCGTCCCATCCAACCGGTATCCAAACCATCGAATCCTGTGGTGGTCAAATCTGTATTTGCATAGATATCAGACCCGGTAAAGTGGGAAAGGCTTTGGTTTTGGTAACCAACACCGTGCACAGCTTTGAATTGACCTTCGCCCCAAAGGGGTTCCAAGGCGTTCATGTAGGTAGGTACCCCGAAATCATCGGTAAGCTTTAGAATCTTACTCTCAGGGATGTAAATATTCGGACGTTGCGTAGCATAAGTATCATATTGTTGAATCGGGATAACGGTACTTAAACCATCATTACCTCCCGAAAGACGAATCAATATGAGGATATTATCGGTTTCCGCACTCGAAATAGCAGCAGTTAGCGCTGATGGGGCCGAAGCGGATAGTAAATTGCTGCCCAAAAACATAGAACCTGAACCAGCGATTCCGAGAGCTTGTAAAAAGGACCGTCGGCTCCAGTTGGTGTGTTCTTGGTCGTGGCCATCGTGTTCTAGACCTTTGTACGGGTCTTTATCGTGAATGTGATGAGTATCGCACATAGTAGTAGGGGTTATTTAAGTTGAAATTCAGGTTCTCTCGACAGGTGTCGTAACAACACATAAACCTGTGTTGGGGCTTCCATGCTTACAGCCAGCATCCAAAGACTTTGGCCACCGTCGATATAATCAGGAGAATAATAAATCTCGGGAACGTCATCGATTTTAAAAGCATCCATGGCGTTTTCGAAGTCCTGTTCGGTCAACAACCCTTTTGGGGTAAATTTATTGACCAAAGCCCGCACTACGGTTTCAGGATTACTGGTGTTGCTGTCTGCTACACCTACTGCATCCATAGCAAGGGTTCTGAACTGTTCAGGATTTGCCTGGAAAAAACGTTCCAAGAAAACTTCTGAAGTCAACCATCTACCAATAATAAAATTGGTGTTGATCCATTGGCGGTCGCGTTGCCATCCGGCTACGTCCACAGGATCCCATAACTCTTGACCAATCATTTCGGCTGCATCGATGGTGTTGATTACTGTCGCATCGTCGTAGGCGAAATTGGTCTCTTTCAACATGGCCAAGTATAAATCAAACGGACTCTTGATGATAACCCCAATGGCATCTTCATCAAAGAAGTGCTGACTCTTGAAGAGCTGACGCAATACCGGCGCAATTTCAAAATTGTTTGCCAAAAAGGTAGTCGCCATACCTGAAATGATGGCTTGTGCATTCCCAGCATCATCATTTGAATCTGGGTGTACAAAATACTCGTAAAGTTTTTGGCATATAAAAGTGGCGATTTCGTTTGGTCGTTGTGTAAAAAGAATGTCGATGGTTTCATCGTATCCCCAATTCCCTGTTTGACCCAAGATGGTCTTGTTGTCGGTATTGAATTGTTCAGGATTAAAGGTTACGAACGTACATCCCTCTTCACCACGTTCGGTGTATCCCGAAAGCGACTTTGAGGTTTCAATAATGTCTTCTTCCGTGTATCCGTTTCCTTCCCCTAGAGTGAAAAGCTCGTAAAGCTCTCGGGCATAGTTTTCGTTTGGATTGTTACCACGGTTGCGCACTCCATCCAAATAATAGAGCATGGCGCTGGTCAATCCGATTTCGGAAACAAAAGTTCTGAAGTTGCCTATGGCGTTTCGTTGAAGACAATTCACATATTCGTAAAGGAAAGAGTTACATTGATAAACATCCAACTCAGTTACAAAGTGATTGCTCCAAAAAAAGCTTAAACGGTCACGTAGGTTATTGTTCAAAAGGGCATTACCGTAGGCGGTAGCCAATTCTTCTTGTTGTGCTCTTCGAATTTGACGGGCTAAGGCGTCATCTTCAGGATAATTGGCATTGTTCCAAGTGGCCCATTCTGGGGCAGGAATAGGGGCTTGGGCTAAAGCTTGGTCCACAAGAGCGTCTACAAGAGCATCTGCTGATTGTCCGACTGCGGCATTGATTGTCTGTACCGAGGCACTGAATCCCAACCTTCGGTACAAGTGGGCAGCACGTAACTCATCCAATGGATCAGTATACGGCGCCAAAGTTGAGGAATTACAATTGATAAAGTACTCCATAGCAATGTCTGGCGTTAATTAGGTCCATAGTTTTGGGGCAACTATATGTCTAGCTTTACGTTGGTGTGGTTCCGATAAGAGCTCACAAATTACAATGTTAACGGCGAGAGAGCGGTGAAGCACCAAATTTTTCGATGAAATGCATGTTTTTTTTCTATTTTTCTAGGATTTATGGCATTTCACAACGATTTAGGGGTTAAGGGAGAGCAAATTGCTGCTGATTTTTTAATGAAAAATGGCTACACCATCCTCGAAAAAAACTATAGATATCGAAAAGCAGAGTTGGATATCATTGCGCAAAAAGAATCCACATTAGCCATTGTTGAGGTAAAAATGCAGCTGAGCGCGTTTTTAC
>JBCBCH010000410.1:0-2818 GCA_038530835.1 Bacteroidota bacterium
ATTGTAATTAATGATTCCTTTGTAAAATCTTCTTCATTTTAAGATGCTCGACAAGATGCCTCTACCTTATCTGGTTTTGCTACTTCTCAGCCGTTAAGGAATCCGCAGGAGTATGCTTAGTATTTTGAAGCGAATCGATGGTTTCATTGGCCTTTTGCAAGGCCATTTCCAAACGTTCATTTTCTGCTTTGTACTCCATCTCCAAGCGTTCCACACGTTTTTCAAACTCAGCTTTAGGCACATACTGCGGTTTAAACAAGGTATTGTTTAGGATACTGTACACGGTAAACAAAAAACTGATAATGATTGCCGACACCATAAGCGTCAATAACGTTCGCTCCCTTTTAAGGGTCGGGGATTTTTGCTGAATAAGGTCTCTTTCGCTTTTGGACAATTTTTTACTTGTACCGAGCTGATTGAAAAAAGAATCCCATTTCTCTTCTTCCTTCACATGCATGTCCAGAAACCCTCCATCTTCCAAAAAGCCAAGGGTATGCGGTGTTGAAGCAAGCATGAAAATCTCGGCACCATTACCGCTCATCACATCGAGCAGACTTTCGTCATATTCCAAAATCTCGCGAATAAGACGTTCTACGAAAGCTTGGTTATAATTTGGACTCAGAAACTCGTCGTATAACACCGTGACCTCGAAATAGTCCTTTCGAGCATGGGCATAGTTCAAGAATCGGTCCTTGAGTTCAGCTTTAAAAAACTCTCCCATGCGGTGTTACGTGGTTTGGTTATGGTTAGGACTAAATTTAACTGAAATCACCCCATGATGAAACAGGTGAATTCGAATTTTACATAGAAATAACAACTTGAAAAATGCTTGGTGTAAAAAGAGCGTCTGCGTAAGTTGAATCAAACGATTTCAGCACTCAAACCAGCATCGAGTAGTTTTGAACAGCGTGGTTTGAGGTCATTGTATTCCCCTGTTTTTACGGTACACTTACCATTGTAGTGCACAATTAGGGAGCACTGCTCCGCTTGCTCAGGGGTATGGTCGCAAACCTTGATTAAAGTATCGATAACATGGTCGAAGGTATTGACATCGTCATTGAACAACACGATTTCGTGCTGTTTTTTAACGTCTTCCTCAACCAAAAGTGCTTCTGAACTTTTTTCTTGCGTGCTCATCACTATACTCACTACGACTAATATACTAATTTTCAGGTATCGTGATTTTTTTTAACGTAGCTATGGTATAGAAAAAGTGCCCTTTAAGGGCACTTTTATGAAGTAAGCAAATCCTAGAGTGTTTTAATACAAAAATCGTAACGTCATGAAAGCAAAGAGACTATTCCATTCGATAAACTGTAGCCACCCAATGGTTCTTGACCAGA
The DNA here is from genome assembly GCA_038530835.1 of Bacteroidota bacterium. Classification (GTDB taxonomy): domain Bacteria; phylum Bacteroidota; class Bacteroidia; order Flavobacteriales; family Flavobacteriaceae; genus Flagellimonas. The sequence continues at coordinate 1,344 of JBCBCH010000410.1, forward strand.
TGTTTTTGATACCGTAAACCCCGCTTTGATGTGGCCTCTGAGATATCTTCCAAGTCTTTTTCATAGAATCCGCTTAGCAATAACGTACCTCCATCGTTAAGACATTCAGCATAGGTTGGAATGTCTTGTAACAGAATATTTTTATTGATGTTGGCGATAATCAAGTCATAGGAGTTACCCGAAAGCAGGGTTCCATCGCCATGATAGACCTGAATATCCGTGCATTGGTTGCGTTCTATGTTTTCCAAAGAATTCTGATAGCACCACTCATCGATGTCAATAGCATCTACGGTTTTGGCACCGCGCATTTTGGCCAAAATGGCCAAGACTCCTGTACCACAGCCCATATCCAGAACCGTTTTATCCCCTATCGCCTCGTCAAGCAGTAGCTGCAACATCATATAGGTGGTTTCATGATGCCCTGTTCCAAAACTCATCTTGGGTTCTATAACGATATCATAGGGAACAGCTTTGGTTTCATGAAACGGAGCACGGACCAGAATTTTACCCTCAATTTCAATGGGACTGAAGTTTTCTTCCCATTTCGCATTCCAGTTTTGTTTGGGGATTTCTTTAAAATGCCAAGAAATCTCTACATCAGGGAGGGTGAGCGTCCAAAGGTCTTCTAAAGATAGCTCGCTTTGCCCTTCATTGGGAATGTAGGCCAATAACCCAGTGTCCGTGACCGCAAAACTCTCAAAGCCCAACTCCCCAAGTTCCGCCGCCAAGAGGTCCGAGAAGGGTTGTACTGGATTTATGGTGAAATTGTATTCTAAATAGGTCAAAGGGAAATTTTAAATCGCTTTGATAATAGCGACAAAATCTTCAGCTTTTAGGGAAGCACCTCCAATCAATCCGCCATCAACATCGGGTTTAGAGAAAATATCAGCTGCATTGTTTGGCTTGACACTACCCCCGTACAAGATGGATACCTGCTCCGCAATCTCCGGGCTGAAGGCATCTGTGATAGTGCTGCGAATGAACGCATGCATCTCTTGTGCCTGTTCGGGGCTGGCCGTTTCACCCGTACCAATGGCCCAAACGGGTTCGTAAGCAAGAACAATTTGAGACCATGCAGCAGCATCCAAATCAAACAGTGCATTCTGCAATTGGGATTTGACCACGTCGAAATGATTCCCAGACTTGCGTTCTTCCAATTCTTCCCCAAAACAAAAGATGATTTGCATGCCTTTGTCCAAGGCTGTTTTTACTTTTTGAGCCAAAAGCGCATCATCCTCGCCAAAAAGTGACCTTCTTTCCGAGTGTCCAAGAATTACCGTTTCCACCCCAATATCCAAAAGCATATCGGCCGATATCTCCCCGGTATAAGCACCATTGGCCGCAAAGTGCATATTCTGGGCCGCAACGACGATTGTGGAGGATTGTAAACTATTTTGGGCACTCGGAAAGAAGGTCACTTTTTGGCGAGGATGATGCGCTTTTGGCTCAAAAAGTAAAAACGGCCTTGGACAAAG
>JBCBCH010000411.1:0-2803 GCA_038530835.1 Bacteroidota bacterium
TGATTTTTTTCTGTTCGTCAATCAGGCGCTGTGAATTCTCCAAATCTTCATTGGCCACGATGGTGACAAGCTGTTGCTTGATGAGCGAAGATTGCTTTTGATTCATGGAATCCTTGATGCGCTCATTCCTTTTATAAAAGGTAGCAGCGTTTTTATAGTTTTCCACTTTATCATAAAACTCCGCAAGCAGGCTGTTTCGCTTTATGTTTTGAAGGGTGGTGATATTGGCAAACTGAATGTCCAAACTGCGCTTCGCAGAGAGAAAACGCTCTAGTTGCATATTGGCATCGGCAAGATTAAGCGTGTTTTCCACGATCTCACTTCGGTGTGCATTTCTTGAAGAGGTCTTTAAAACCTCAATACTAGTTTCCAAAAGTGGGATAGCATCTTCGTATTCCCCCAAAAGCACATGGCATTTTCCAATATTCCCTTCAATTTCCGCTTTTAGTAGTTCACTATCGAATAGCTCCTGCTCGGTCTTTTGTTTGGAGATGTCATTTTCAAATACATCCAAATACGCCTTTGCTTTTTTCAATTCGCTGATGGCGGTAGGCGCAGAATTGTCCAATCTCAAATAGTTGCCAACCTTGCTGTGGTACTTTGCCAGACCAAAAGCGTCGTTATCTGCAATGGTAGGTTTGACCTCCATGATGTATTGGTTTCTCGCTTTGCGGTACAATCCCAAATTGCTGTAAATATCATAGAAGGCCACATTATCCGTAATGCCTACTTCGCGCTTTTCCTTTCGGATTTCTATTTGCTTGTCATACAATTGTAGATTCGCATAATTGTTGTCCAAAACCTCCAGCACAATTTTCTTGGAGGTCATATCCAAGGAATCTTTGTTGCCATAAATTTCGTTGGCCAAGGCAATACTTTTGTCATAATCGCCCAAGTCATTATAAATCTGGGCTTGCATCAGTTTGTACTGGCTGATGGCTATGGAGTCGTCGGTTTTTTGCGAATTGCTCAGATATACTTTTACGATATCAAGCCAGTCGTATGCGGAATTGATTTTGTAGCGGTCTGGAGAATTGAAAAAGATATCAAATCGGTTGCCAGGACGTTCTGCATCCTGAAATTCTTGTAGAACATCCTGTTCCTCAGGGTCTGATTCTTGAGCCGAACCGCTAAGGCAAATCCCAAAGAAAAAAAACAAACAAAAAAACCAGCGCTTACCACAATGAAGAAGTGACCACAAGTGGCATTTATTCTCTTGCGTATACGGCAATAGGGGTGTACTATTTATGTCTTCGTTCGTTTTGGTCAACGAGTATTTGGTTAATAAAGTTCGCCTAATCCGCGCTTTCGCTAAAAAGCTTTGGTTTCCCTATTACAACGCCAGATTATCTACAAAATTAAATCCATTCAAGGTGAGATATCCTGCATTGTTGTGAAAGTGCCGATTTATGTTGTGAAATGTCCGATGTTGTATATGAAAATGACATTAGACGAAGTTTACCGTCAAAATCCGGGTTGAAAGTACGTTACAACGGGAAAAATGAGATGGTCACCACAAAATATCTGTAGGCCTAGTTCCTACGGGTTATCAAAGAAGAGAATTGCAAAAAAAAGTGCCTAACTATTCATCGATGAAATGATGAACTCCTTGAAATCTTTGGAAATCGGAATCAAATTGTTGTTGATCACGATATCCTTGGAGTTGATGGCATCAATATGGTCCACATTTACAATGTAGGACTTGTGGGCACGATAAAACTTGTTTTTAGGAAGCTTTTCCAGATAGTCTTTCAATGGAGACCGCACCAGAAACTTCTTGTCCGCCGTATTCACCTCAAGGTATACGTTATCCGCTTTGATAAATTGAATATCCGTAAACTGGATACGATAATACAGGTGCTGTTTTTTCACGAAAATAGAGTCCTTCAACACCGAATTGGATGTAAAGCTATCTCCTTCAGTTCCCGTAATCTCCTTTGAATTCTCTTTACGTGAATAGTTGAAGTTGCTCAGCGCAATTTCAATGGAAGTATATAAATCTTGCTGCTCAAAAGGCTTTACCAAATAACCATCTGGTTTAACGGTTTTTGCGTTTTCAACGGTGGCCCTATCCGAGTTGGATGTAACGAAAATGAACGGAATATTGTAATGTTGACGGATGTGTTTTCCGAGGTCAATTCCGGTTTTGTCAGAAGCTAAAATGATATCGATAAGTACCAAATCCACTTCATTGTTTTTGAGAACATCAACGGCTTGTTCGTATACTATTACGTTGTCAACTATCTCATAACCAATCTCTTCAAGCATTGATTGCATGTCATCGGCAATAATCACATTATCCTCTACAATCAATATTTTTATAGGTTGCTCCAATTACAATACGTTTAGTGAGTTACACTTCAAATTTACAAAAAATAATTTACCGAAATCTGCAGCAAAACCGCTAGCAGAAAGGTGCTTAGGGCTAATTTCTTGAGTTCAGGGTCCAATTTTTGGGGTTCTTTTGTGCGCCAGGTTTTGGCCAAATGAACAAAAATAGGGATGTATGCCAAAAGAAAAAATATACTTTTCAACGGGAAATTTTCTACCCAAACAAACACCAATAACGCAAGAAATGAACCCAAAATAAGCGCTAGGTGATACACTTTTCCGTTGTTAAATCCCATTTTGACCACTATGGTCCGCTTGCCATGCTTTGCATCGGAAATGTGGTCGCGGAGATTGTTCAAATTCAAAACCCCAACACAAAGCAATCCAAAACAAATGGCTAGAGGAATAGTTTGCGGGTACAGCAATTTCGTATACAGCAAGCTCGTTCCCATGACGGCCAATAGCCCGAAGA
>JBCBCH010000412.1:0-2796 GCA_038530835.1 Bacteroidota bacterium
TGTACAATCCTACCAAAACAAAGATTTTGTTTCCCAAATCGGCCATGGCTACATTGGCCAGCGCACTTTCGCCCAAAAACTCCAAAACAAATGGAAAACAAGACAATCCTGGTGCTAAGGATGGAATCAGCAAACGAGCGGTCTTGAATTCTGGGGTGTTTTTTTGGAATCCCAAAAAAGGAAGGAAAAAGGGCGTTACCAAAAAGAGTATCACATTTAATGCCAACGCCATGATGGGCAAAAACAGGAGGTTCCATTGAATCTGAACCCCCATCAATGCAATAAAAATAGTCGACGGAAGCGCTAGGTTCAGGATGATTTTTTTCAAACCCGTACGTTCCGCCTTGGTTTTTATTTTTGTTTTGAGCAATACCCCAATGAGGATAAAGCAAACAAAAGCAAGGGTTTTGTAAAGACTGGAATCCATATGGCGTTATACCAAAACTTTGGTGAGGGCGTCGGCAAACAGTTTCATTTCATCCATGGTACCCATACTAACGCGACACCAATCTTGATCCATGAATTGGAACGCCCTTACGCCAACCTTCAAGTCTGTCATTTTCTCCAAAAACTCCTGACCGCCAAGGTCAATGGGAAATATGATGAAACTGGTATGCGAAGGAACATAATCAATGTTCATTTGGGAAAGGCGCTCATACACGTATTCCCTGGACTGCTGATTTAGGATTCTGGATTTATCCAAGAACTCAGTGTCATCCATAGCTGCACTTGCTGCCAAAACGGAAGGATATGATATGCCCATACCCCCTCGAGTAATTTCGCGAAGCTTTCCTAAGGTTGATTCTTGTCCTACGATGTATCCCACACGAAGGCCTGCCATACCATGAATTTTGGAGAAGGTTCTAGCGATGATGATATCCTTTCCTTCATTGATGAGACCTACCATGCTGCGCTTCAAACCTTCACCCAAAAAGGCAAGGTAGGCTTCGTCCACAAAAACGGGAACTTTTTCCGAGACACGAGAACAAAAATCCAGTAGTTCGTCATGGTCGGTAATCGTAGCGGTCGGATTATTTGGGTTGCAAATGTAGACCAACTTGGTCTCAGCATCCACGGCAGCTTCCATGCCTTCTAAATCGTGAGACCAGTCTTTTTTGAGCGGAACGGGTTTCCAAGAGGCACCAACAGATTTGGCTACTTGTATAAGCGACATATAGGCAGGGTCTGCCGATAACACGTTGCCGCCCTTCATGCAGAGAACCATTGCGGTTTTTTCCAACAAATCGGAAGAACCAGGTCCCATCATGATGTTTTCAAAAGCAACTCCTTCGAATTCCGCTATTTTTTCCATGAGTTCAATGAGCTCTTTCCAAGCATAACGATTGCCACCAGCCGCGGCATTCTTAAAAGCCTCAAGCGCTTTAGGGGATGGGCCATAAGGATTTTCGTTGGCATTCAGCTTTGCATCCCAAACAGGAAATTCAATTTTGTCTTTTAGCAAATACTCTTTGAAAAAGGGACTATACAAGGCCTCCCCTCTAGAATTGAGGGTTAAAGGCATTTTGGATTGCTCCGAAAAACCCAAATAAGGCGTAGCTACAGCGGCGCCAGTGGCCAGCGCACCTTTTTTTAGCCAATCTCTTCTTGAAATGTGTTTTGAGGTCATAGGAATTTTTTTGGTTGGCAATAGCTTCTAAATTAATAAGTTAGCTATCGGAATCCTATGACAATTCCATAAAAATGAGGGGGCAAAAATGCCAAGTCCTAAAAACTAGGGGGATTATCAAGTGTTTTGTTGAGGCAAATCGCAGTAAACGTGCTTAGAGCGAAGCTTTGAATTGCTCCAAAAAGCGAACATCATTTTCACTGAGCATACGAATGTCAGGAATTTGATGTAAAAGCAAAGCAATACGGTCGATTCCCATTCCGAATGCAAAACCAGAGTATACTTCAGGGTCAATACCACAGTTTTGCAGCACGTTCGGGTCAACCATACCACACCCCATGATTTCCAACCAGCCGGTACCTTTCGTCATACGGTAATCGGTTTCAGTTTCCAATCCCCAATACACGTCAACTTCGGCGCTTGGTTCCGTAAAAGGAAAATAAGAAGGACGCAGACGGATTTTCGATTTGCCAAACATTTCCGAGGTGAAGTACTGTAGCGTCTGTTTCAAATCTGCAAAAGACACATCTTTATCTACATATAGCCCCTCCACTTGATGAAAAAAGCAATGGGAGCGTGCTGAAATGGCTTCATTGCGATATACCCTACCCGGGGAAATGGTCCTGATGGGTGGAGTATTATTTTCCATGTAGCGAACTTGAACGGACGAGGTATGCGTCCGCAATAAAATGTCAGGATTGGTTTGGACGAAAAAAGTGTCCTGCATGTCCCTTGCCGGATGGTATTCGGGAAGATTCAAGGCCGTAAAATTATGCCAATCATCTTCGATTTCGGGGCCCTCGGATACGTTGAATCCAATCCGTGAAAAAATATCGATAATCCTGTTTTTGACCAGTGATATCGGATGTCTGGAACCCAATTCCAAAGGCTCACCCGGACGCGAAAGGTCACCAAACTTTCCGGCCGTATCACTTTGGTCTTCCAAAGCGGCCTGCAAAGTGCTGACTTTATCGGTAGCCTTGGTTTTTAACTCGTTGACCACCTGGCCAAAAGCCTTTTTTTGGTCTGGTGGAACATTCTTGAATTCGGTAAAAAAGCCGCTTACAAGACCCTTCTTTCCAAGGTATTTCACACGGAAGCTTTCAACCTCTTCTGGTGAATTGGCTGCGAACTGTTCTACTTCGGCGATATGCTCCTTAATGGTTTCA
>JBCBCH010000413.1:0-2772 GCA_038530835.1 Bacteroidota bacterium
CCTCATCGGAAAGGGACACATCGATACTCCCAATGTTTTCTTTGAGCTGTTCCATGGTCGTTGCCCCGATGATGTTGCTGGTTAAAAACGGGCGTGTGTTTACAAAGGCCAGAGACATTTGAGTCAACGAAAGCCCATGCGCCTGTGCCAATTCTTGGTAACGCCGTGTGGCGACCACAGAATTCTCCCCGCTATAGCGATTGTAAGCTGGAAACAGGGTTACGCGTGCTTTTCGGGGTTGGATTTCACCCAAATACTTACCACTCAAAACCCCAAATCCAAGAGGAGAATACGCCAAAAGACCACAACCTTCACGTTGGGAGATTTCGGAAAGCCCCACCTCATACAAACGATTCAAAAGACTGTATGGGTTTTGTACCGTTCGCATTCTCGGCAACGTTTGATGCACTTTGCTTTCTTCCAAAAAGCGCATGGTTCCCCAAGGGGTTTCGTTGGAAAGTCCCACGTGACGAATTTTTCCTTCGCTAACCAAATCCCGGAGGGTTTCCAAAACTTGATGGATATTATCGTCCCAAAGGTCTACTGCATGGGCATCAAATCCTCTTTGGCCGAAGTAATTGGTATTTCGTTCGGGCCAGTGTAATTGATACAAGTCGATATAATCCGTTTGCAAGCGTTTCAAACTCCCATCAACCGCGCTAATTAAAGAATCTTTGCTGAACCCTGTGGTGCGGATATGCTTCGTAAATTCTGCTCTTCCCGCAATTTTTGTGGCCAAAACTACCTTATCCCGATTTCCGGTTTTTTTGAACCAGTTCCCTATAAATTCTTCGGTAACCGCATAAAGCTCCTTTTTGGCTGGCACAGGATATAGTTCTGCGGTATCAAAAAAGTTAACCCCTTGGTCCAGCGCATAATCCATTTGTTCGTAACCTTCCTCTTCAGAATTTTGTCTCCCAAAGGTCATGGTGCCCAAACATATTTTGCTGATTCGGATATCGGTATGGGGAATGCGAGTGTATTTCATGTAGTCAAAAATAGAAAAACCCAAAAGTAAGGGTTTCGGTTATTTAGTGGTTTACCGCTGTGTTATTTTTCAATTTCCAATAGAATGGGACAATGGTCGCTGTGTTTGGCTTCGTTCAAAATCACCGAGCGTTTCAAACGCTCTTTCAAAGTTTCGGAAACCATGCCATAGTCCAAACGCCAACCCTTGTTGTTTGCACGAGCATTGGCACGGTAACTCCACCAAGTATAATTATGGGGTTCAGGATTGAAATGGCGAAAACTATCAATGAATCCGCTTTTGATGAAGTTCCCAATCCATTCCCGTTCTACGGGAAGAAATCCGGAAACATTTTTGTTTCGAACTGGGTCGTGGATATCAATAGCCTCATGGCAAATGTTATAATCGCCACATACGATGAGATTGGGGCGTTCCTTTCGCAAGTCATTGGCGTACTCCTGAAAATCCGCCATATACTTCAATTTGTGTTCAAGTCGGTCCAGGTTTGTCCCAGAGGGGAGGTACATGCTCATTACCGAAACATCCCCAAAATCCGCACGAATATTTCGTCCTTCAAAATCCATATAATCGATTCCAGTACCCGTTTCAACATGGTCTGGGGCTACTTTGCAAAGCAAAGCGACACCACTGTAACCCTTTTTTTGTGCACTAAACCAGTAATTATGGGTATAGCCGATGGCCTCCAATGCCGCTACATCAACTTGTTCTTCCAGAGCCTTGATTTCTTGTAAACAAATAACATCTGGATTCACAGCCTGCAACCATTCCACAAAACCTTTATTCATCGCGGCACGTATTCCATTCACATTATAGGATGCTATGGTCATATGATAAATTTTCACTAAAAATAGGCATTGTAATAAGGGTGGTAAAATATCCGTTGAGAATAAAGTTACCTTTGTTCAAAGCGAATCATTCATGAAAAAACTTCTTGTTCTATTCCTTCTTTCCACATCAACCGCGATGTTGGCACAGGCATATCCTACCTTTCGCTTAAACCATGAAGTCAAGTTCAACATTGGTCTGTTTTTAGCTACCACTTCTATTGAAGGGTCCTATGAGCACTATATTTCTGAAGACACCAGTATTGGGGGCACCCTTTATTTTGATGATGATGCCACGGACTTCAATGGAAATTTTGGCGTGAGCGGAAATTTTCGAGCGTATTTTGGGTACAAGCACCGCGCAGGCTTTTTTGCCGAAGCTTTTGCCCTATACTATTCAGGAGAAGAAGAACAAGATTTGGAAAATCCATTGCCCGATAATGAATACAACACCGTTGCATTGGGTTTGGGAGGCGGAAGCAAATGGGCTACCCGAAGTGAGAAGTTTACCCTAGAAATTTTTGGCGGCTTCGGTAGAAATATCAATCCTGAACGTTTTCAAGATGCATTTATGTACCGTGGCGGACTTTCCATCGGATTTCGATTTTAAACCTTTCACGGCTAGTTTTGTCAGAAGGAATACCCCATCATTTGCATACTTTTAAGGCTAATCAAACGGTTCTCATGAGCACATATCGTATTTTGTTTTTTGTTTTTTGCCTCGTATCCATGACACCATCATCCACTTTTGCGCAAGAAGCTCCCCTTAAAATTGGAGTTGCAGGACTTACCCATACCCACGTACATTGGATTTTGGGAAGGGACGATATTGGTGATATTGAAATTGTGGGTATTGCAGAGCCCAATCGTGAGTTGGCCAAGCGATATACCAAACAACATGGACTTTCCATGGATTTGGTATATGACTCCTTAGAAGAAATGCTTCAGAAAACCCAACCC
>JBCBCH010000414.1:0-2743 GCA_038530835.1 Bacteroidota bacterium
GGCAGATTTCAAATTATACTGTAACTTACCCATAAAAGATTCTAAGTCCATCCTCCCTTTCATGGGTAAGTTACAGTATAATTTGAAATCTGCCAGTTGGGTGCTAGGGTAGCAAAAAGTGTTTGGTGTTGTTGATTTTCATAGCTTAGATACCATTAAAATGTATTCGAAATGAGACAGGGGAAATGGATTGCAATAGGGTGCTTGTTTTTGGGACAGGTTTTGTTTGCTCAAGAAAGCCAACAAACTGCGCTAACGAAAACGTATGTGGACCCGGGTCCTGGGTATTCCCAAGCGGTGGTGGTTGAGGCGAATGGCATTAAAACCATACACATTTCAGGTCAAGTAGGGACTGGTGAGGATTTTGAATCTCAGTTTCGCGATGCGTTGAGCAAGCTTTTTACCACTTTGGAACATTCCGAAGCAACATTCAAAGATGTGGTGAAATACAACACCTACATCGTGGACTACAAACCGCAGTATTTGGACATTTTTAGAACCGTACGAAAAGAGTTATTGGGTGATGTAGACATGCCTGCAAGCACTTTAGTGGGCGTAGCTGCTTTGGGCTTACCTGAATGGAAAGTGGAAATTGAGGCAGTGGCCGTTGTTAAAAAGAAGTAATTTTCTCGTTTTACACCGCCACAATTCCCTTAATATGCGGATGCGGGTTGTAATTGAGTAATTCGAAATCCTCAAATTTGAATTCGAAGATGTCCTTCACTTCAGGATTCAAGCGCATAGTGGGCAAAGGTCGCGGTTCACGACTTAGTTGCAATTGCACCTGCTCAAAATGATTGTTATAAATGTGGGCATCACCAAAGGTGTGGATGAAATCTCCAGGTTGGTAGCCACATACTTGCGCCATCATCATAGTGAAGAGCGCATACGAAGCAATATTAAAAGGTACTCCTAAAAAGATATCGGCACTACGCTGATATAGCTGACAGGAAAGTTTTCCATCCGCTACATAAAATTGGAAAAAAGCATGGCACGGCGGTAAAGCAGCTTTGCCATTGGCCACATTTTCAGAAAAAGAAACCGAAGTATCTGGTAAAACACTGGGGTTCCACGCAGAAACCAGCATCCGACGACTGTTCGGATTGTGCTTCAGGGTTTGGATAACCTCTTTGATTTGGTCAATTTCTTCACTGTTCCAATTCCGCCATTGGTGTCCATAGACCGGGCCTAAATCCCCATTTTCATCCGCCCACTCGTTCCAGATGCGTACTCCATTTTCTTGCAGATAGGAAACATTGGTGTCCCCTTTCAAAAACCACAACAACTCGTGCACAATGGATTTCAAGTGCAACTTTTTGGTCGTAACCATGGGAAATCCTTCCGAAAGGTCAAATCGCATTTGATAGCCAAAAACACTTAACGTTCCCGTTCCGGTTCGGTCGCCTTTTGCATTTCCATGTTCGAGTACATGTTGTAATAGGTCGTGGTATTCTTTCATAGGGGGTAAAGGTAAAAAGCGAAACGTAAAAGGTTAGAGGGAGGAGTTATTTGTTATAATATTTTATCAACGACCCCAAGCGACGCTGCAATAATTGAACGTTTCCTAGGATTTTTATCGATTCGGTTTTACTAAAAAATTGTAAATCAGTACAAATGACCAAATAAGTCTCCAATTCGTAAGACGACCCTAATCCAATTTGGAGAAAACGAACAAAATCCTTTTGTGAATATTTTGCAGAACCTTCGGCGATATTTGCCGGGATAGAAATGGCACATCTTTGCATTTGGGAGACCAAACCAAATTTTTCGGTTTTAGGTAAGGTTTCGGTTAGAAGATAGATTTCCTTGACCAATTTTATGGCGTCTTGCCAAACGTTCAACGCTCTAAAATTCCTCATAATTGAAGTATTAAAAGAGGTTGAAAAATTCGTCAAGCCACCTTGGCCCTTATACTTGTTACTTTTGACCCGATTAGCCCAGAATCATTCCTGCAATAGTAGCCGACAAAAGCGATGCAAGTGAACCACCCAGAACGGCTTTCATTCCAAATTCAGATAGGGTTTTGCGTTGACCGGGGGCAAGAGAACCAATGCCACCAATTTGAATACCGATGGAAGCAAAGTTGGCAAAGCCACAAAGCATGTAAGTGGCCATAATAACCGATTTGTTATAGGTAAAATGAAGATTATTGGCCATGTTTTTCAGTTCTGCGAGTTGAATGTAACCTATGAATTCGCTGGCTGCCAATTTTATACCGAGCAACTGGCCCATCAACATGACGTCTTCGTTCGCCACTCCAATCAACCACATTAATGGGGCGAAAACAGTTCCTAACACCGCTTCAAGCGAAAAACTATCGTAAGGGGAGTTGTTGGCAATCCATTGGTTTAGGGTAGTCAAGTCACCAACCCAACCCAAAATACCATTTATCATAGCGATAAAGGCCACGAACACCAAAAGCATGGCACCCACATTTAGCGCGAGTTTGAGTCCTTCCGTGGTTCCGTTGGCGATGGCATCCAATAAATTGGCTCCAATTTTTTCCGATGAAACCTTAACGTCGGTGTTTACTTTTTCCGTTTGAGGATATAAAACTTTTGAGATGGTTATGGCTCCGGGCGCGGCCATAACGGAAGCTGCCAACAAGTGTTTCGCAAATACCAGACGAAGGGCAGGGTCATCTCCACCCAAGAATCCGATATAGGCCGCCAAAACAGCCCCAGCCACAGTGGCCATTCCCCCAATCATAACTAGGAGGATTTCGGATTTGTTCATCTTCTCC
>JBCBCH010000415.1:0-2740 GCA_038530835.1 Bacteroidota bacterium
TCGGAATTGCATCAATCCTGAAAAGGGCAATTTGCGAAGGTCGTTGATGAAAAAATGTATCCGGTGCAAAACTTGGCAGCAGCTTTTTCGGAATATCCTTTTATCCTCGAAAACACCGAAAAACTGCTCAAACAATGCAGCATTCATTTTGATTTTTCCAAAGGAAGAAAACCCCAAAATCTGAAAACCTTTTCGGGGAGTGTAGCCGAAGACGAAGCCTTAATTGAAAAGTTGTGCCAAGAAGGGCTCCCCTATCGCTACCAAGATGTGGATGCCGCCATCCAATCCCGATTGAACAAAGAACTAAAGCTCATCAAGAAAATGGGGTTTGTTTCCTATTTCCTCATCAATTGGGACATTGTGTCCGAAGCAAGAAGAAGAGGCTTTTATTATGTAGGGCGAGGCAGTGGGGCCAATAGCATCGTCGCGTATCTCCTTCGCATCACCGATGTGGACCCTATGGAACTTGACCTCTATTTTGAGCGTTTTATCAACCTATACCGGGCCAATCCCCCAGATTTCGATATTGATTTTTCATGGCGCGACCGCCCTGCCATGACGCAATATATTTTCGACCGTTTTGAGCACGTCGCCCTGCTCGGCACCTACGTCACCTTCAAGGAACGCGGAATTATTCGAGAGTTGGGAAAGGTATTTGGCCTGCCACCCCAAGAAATTGATTTTTTGATTGAAGGTCGTTATGACCCTTCAAAGTTGGATGGTATCTCCAAACTAGTGTTCAAATATGGAAAGCTCCTTATGGGAAAACCCAATTATTTGAGCATCCATGCGGGCGGAATTTTAATCAGTGACAAACCCCTGAATTGGTTTTCAGCCACGCACCTTCCGCCAAAAGGTTTTCCTACCACACAATTCGACATGGTCATTGCCGAAGATGTGGGCTTGTACAAATTCGACATTTTGGGGCAGCGCGGATTGGGTAAAATCAAAGAGGCACTGGAGATTGTTGCCTATAACCAACCGGAACAATTTGAGACCATCGACATTCATGACATCAAGGGTTTCAAAAAGGATGATGTCATCAATACCCTCATCAAGACTGCACAATGCATGGGGTGTTTCTATGTCGAATCCCCCGCTATGCGCATGCTGTTGAAAAAATTGGAGGTTGATAATTATTTGGGGCTCGTAGCCGCCAGTTCCATTATCCGTCCTGGAGTGGCCAAAAGCGGTATGATGCGAGAGTACATTTTGCGACATCGTCATCAGGGCCGTGCGGAAGAAAAAGCCCATCCTATTATGCTGGACATCATGCCCGACACCTATGGGGTGATGGTGTACCAAGAAGATGTGATTAAAGTGGCCCACCATTTTGCAGATTTGGATTTGGGCGAAGCGGATGTCCTCCGCAGGGGCATGAGCGGAAAATTCCGTTCACGGGCGGAATTCCAAAAGGTGAAGGACAAGTTCATCTCCAACTGCCGTAAAAAAGGATATTCCGACGACTTGATTTTTGAAATCTGGAACCAAGTCGCCAGTTTTGCTGGCTACGCTTTTGCCAAGGGCCACTCTGCCTCCTATGCCGTGGAAAGCTATCAAAGTTTGTTTTTGAGGGCCTATTATCCGTTGGAATACATGGTCGCCGTGCTCAACAACGGAGGTGGCTTTTACCGTTCGGAATTTTACATTCACGATGCACGCATGATGGGCGCCACCATACATCCGCCTTGTATCAACACTAGTAGTATTCCCAACCGAATTGTCGGCAAGCATATTTATTTGGGGATGATGTACCTCCGCGATTTGGAACAGCGGGTCATGGAACGCATTCTTACCGAACGTATGCGCAACGGCAACTTTGCTTCTTTGGAAGATTTCATGGACCGGGTGTTAATTTCCGTAGAACAACTTGCCATTCTCATCCGCATCGATGCATTCCGGTTTACGGGCATCAACAAACATGAACTGCTCTGGAAAGCGCATTTGATGCGTTCAAAAAACGAGCGATTGGAACACCCAAAACTGTTTCCGGCCCGGCATCAAAAATTCCAGATTCCGAAATTGGACACTACGGCCCAAGAGACCGCTTTTGAACAATGGGAATTGCTAGGTTTTTGTTTGTGCAGTCCATTCCAATTATTGGCAACACCTCCCAAAAATACCAACGGACAAAAAGATTTACGCCGCTATTTGAACAAGCACATTGATATTTACGGGTATTTGGTCACCGTAAAAAACACCAGTACCCACACGGGCAAGCGCATGCACTTTGCTACCCTGGTCGACCAGCATGGAGAAGTATTCGACACGGTACTTTTTCCACCCGTGGCGGCAAAATATCATTTCAGGGGAAAAGGCATCTATCGTTTCTACGGAAAAGTAGTAGAGGAATTTGGCTTTTTGAGCATCGAGGTCATCAAAATGCAAAAAGAAGATTACATCCCCGACCCGAGGTATTCCGATATGAAAACAAGTAAAAAACTATTGGTGCCAAAAGAAGGGAAACGACTTGGAAAAACGTCTGAAATTAAAAAGAGCCTTACCGACTAAGGCAAGACTCTTTTACGAGAACACTATATGAAAATGAAAAAATTTACTTTCTGATTAATTACATTGTAAATGTACGCCCGACTCCTGCCGATGGAAAAGAAATGATGTGTAACCCCTAAAACCTGTGGTGAATTGTACCCCTATTGCATTTCATCGTATCTTTTGACAGATAAACGACGAAATCCGCACGCCGCAGCCATGTCCAAAACCCCAAATCGCAATGTTTCCG
>JBCBCH010000416.1:0-2736 GCA_038530835.1 Bacteroidota bacterium
CCCGTAACGACCCGTAACATGATAGATGAGGTGGCTGGACGCGGATTACCCCAAAACGTCTCGTCAGGTCCTTCTACATCCAGGCTGTTGCCGAGGTTCCAGCCTGTTTTCATTTCGGAAACGATTTCAACGGAGGACAATCCACGCATCATTCCATCGTCGAACTCACTTGCGGGACCTTCATTTCCATCATCAGGATTGTCATCTTGTGGGTCTTCTTGTGCTGTATTGTCATCCGTAGGAACTATGGTAATGCTTCCCGAGTCGGAACCGCATGAAAATATGAATGTTATTAGTACAAAGAATAATCCTATCCGTTTCATTTCAGTTTTTTATCAAAATTACGCCATACCAAACCTAGAGTGTGTTGGGTATGATGTAAAAGCTAATACAAATGTCGCATCAGTCTTCTTCTATTGGGTATTCCGATATCATCTCAACGCAGTAGAGGATATGTATGGTATATTTTCAAGACAAAACCGTAACTGTCCTCTTTTAGCGTAAGGAATGTGCTATTTTAGTAGGTGATATGCTAATGATGAATCTTTTCAGAAAATCCGTTTTGGTGCTCCTTTTTTTGGTCATGGCTTGCAAAGGCAAAAATACCCAGCCAGCCCACGAATATACCAATGCCCTTGTTAAAGAATCTAGCCCTTATCTCCTCCAGCATGCACATAACCCTGTGAGTTGGGAGGCTTGGAGTCCTGAGGTGTTGGCACGTGCCCAAAAAGAAGATAAACCTTTGTTGATTAGCATTGGATATGCTTCATGCCATTGGTGCCATGTTATGGAAGACGAATGTTTTGAAGATTTGGAGGTGGCTCAAATGATGAATGAAAACTTTATCAATATTAAAATTGACCGTGAAGAGCGACCTGATGTGGACCAAATTTACATGGACGCCTTACAGTTGATGACCCAAGGAGGAGGATGGCCCTTGAACATTGTGGCTTTGCCAGATGGTAAACCGTATTGGGGGACTACCTATTCCCCAAAAAAAGAATGGCTCAAAGCTTTGGAACAGTCGTTGAAGCTTTTTAAAGAAGAACGTCCTCGGGTTGAAGAATATGCCGCTAATCTTTCCAAAGGAATTACCGCGGTGAACCTTATTGAAAAAAACCAGCCAGAAACCCTTTTCGGATTGGATGAATTAAAGCTAGCTGTTCAAAAGTGGTCTCAATTTTTTGATATTGAAAATGGGGGGTACACCGGGGCACCAAAATTCATGATGCCCAATAACCTGGATTTTTTATTGCATTATGCAACAGCGATGTCCGACACGAGTATCATGAATCATGTAGACACTACTTTGACGCGAATGGCGCGAGGTGGGGTTTTTGACCAAGTGGGAGGAGGTTTCTCCAGATATTCGGTGGATGAAAAGTGGCATGTGCCGCATTTTGAGAAAATGCTGTACGACAACGGTCAGTTGGTCAGCTTGTATGCCAAAGCCTACGCGGTCACCAAAAACCCGTTCTACAAAAGGGTAGTAGAGAAAACGATTGCATTCGCAGTTGAGGAATTACAAGATGAAAATGGTGGTTTTTACTCCTCATTGGATGCCGACAGTATGAATGGGGCAGAGAAGTTGGAAGAAGGTGCTTTTTACGTGTGGGAGGCTTCCGAATTGAAAGAACTGCTTGGGGATGATTTTTCCATCTTCAAAGCCTACTTCAATATCAACCCCTATGGCCTCTGGGAAAATAAAAATTACGTTTTAATCCAAACGGAAACCGCAGAAGCGCTGGCACAAAAACATGGTATGACGCCCCAAGCTTTGGATGCTAAAATTGGGAATGCATTAAAGACATTGAAGTCCCATCGCGAGACACGAAAGAAACCCAGATTGGACCATAAAATATTGGCCTCATGGAATGGTTTAATGCTTAATGGTTTAGTAGATGCCTATCGCTACTTGCAAAATGAAGATTACCTAAAGATTGCCCTCGAAAATGCCGCTTTCTTGAAGAGGGAAATGATGAAAAAGGATTTTTCGCTTTATAGAACCCACAGTAATGGCGAAAGTAGTATCAATGGCTTTTTGGAAGATTATGCCTTATTGATTGAAGCTTTTGTAAATCTTTACGAAGTTACCTTTGATGAAAAATGGCTGTACCAAGCCAAAAAGCTGTTAACGCATACAAAAGCCCATTTCTGGGATGAAACTTCGAATATGTTTTTCTACACATCGGACCAAGATGAATCCTTAATTCGAAGGAGTATGGAAACCCAGGATAACGTGATTTCGGCTTCCAATTCGGTCATGGCCAAAAATCTGATAAAGCTGCACAAGCTTTTTCCCGATGAAGGCTACGGTGCTATGGCCAGACAAATGATAGAGAACATACAAATTGATTTTCCTGAAAGTGCGCAAGGTTACGCCAACTGGTTGCATTGTGTATTGTACCAAAACCTGGAGTTTTATGAGGTGGCGGTTGTAGGTGATAATTACCGTGACTTAACCAAATCCTTGCAAAAAGACTACTTGCCCAATACGATTATGGTGGCTTCTGCAAAAGAAGGGGAATTGGAACTCTTGCAAGGAAGATACAACAAAGGACAGACCCTCATTTACATATGTATTGAAGGGGCTTGCAAACTCCCAGTCGAAACTACGGAAGAAGCCCTTTCCCAAATAAAGCGGAACTCAAACCCTTAAGGGAGCACTGGGTTGTTCAACAAGTTGAAGAATTCGGTACGTTTTTCTATGGAGTTGAAAACACCACCGTATACCAT
>JBCBCH010000417.1:0-2735 GCA_038530835.1 Bacteroidota bacterium
ATTAGTTGGAGATGATCACACTAATAGGCTTCTAAAATCGGAACTTGAATGCCAGGAAAGGCAGTGGGTCCTTTACCATATGCGACAAGGAAGAGAAAACGGGAATATCTTTTCGCTGACCGTTCAACTTTTTCCCTAGGACCTGTTTTATCTTTGATTTAATGCCCAAATAGTACACTTCGTTAAAGTCCCGTTTGGCCAAAACGTATGCTGGATGGTTCAATGCCTGCACCGGAAAGTTGATGCCCGCAGCAAGCGAAGCCAAAATGGAGGACCAATATCTTGGATTGATTTCAATGAGGTAATACCGCCCATCCTTTTCTGAAAACCGTAAATCCGCATGACCCACACCACTCCATTCTAATTTTTGCACAACCTTATGAATCACGTTCACCACGGCCTTATTATGACACAATTCAATTTCGCGGCTGGGCCTAAATCGATTCCACAACGAGCGAATGCCAATAGGTTTCTGGACTGTACAAGCCAAAATCTTTCCATTATCCGCCAAAAAGCTACAGTCGATATCATATCCGTCGATATAATCCTGAGCTAAATAGGAATCCTTCGGAAAATCATTTTGTTGTAGCTCCCCTTCATTTTCAACCAGAAAAACACCATTGCCGTTTTGACCTTTGCGTGGTTTCAGAATCTTGGGGTACGGAATTTTTTGATGATGTTCCCCCAGTTCCGTAGTAGGCACGGGAATGTTATCGTCTTTTAATTGTTCGAAAAACTCCCATTTGTCACAAACCATTGCCGCGGTTTCTTGATTGGGCAGCAAGGGTAGCTCACAGTGTTTGTTAAACGTGCTTGAGAACTTGGAAACCAATTGAATGCCTTCTTCATCAATGGGGAACAACACATCAATTTCATGTTTCTTCAGCTGATCTGTAACACAATCAATTAACTCCGTTTCACTCATATCCGCTGAACGAGAAATGAACTTATGACAGTAACGGGAGAATCTGAAATATGCTTTAGGGTTATCGCTCAATGCAAAAACCTCAATGCCAGTTTTAGGGACCAGGCAATGAAGCACATTCAACGTATGGTTACTCTCCGCATCAGGGATGAGCACCTTTAATTTGGGACGGTTCAACAAAACGGGTTATGCTTACGTTTTCTTTTACGCTGGGAAATTAGCACTTTTCGTTGTCCCGTCCCTGCCAAAAAATTACTTTTTTTAGAATCGTGCGCTGACGCCCACCAAAAAGTTGATTCCAGCTTGAGGATAAAATCCAGCCCCTTCAACGGTTACGATACTTCCTGGATTGGAAAAATCATCATCAAACGTATAAAAGAAGCCATTGGACTCAAATTTGGCATCGAATACATTGTTCACCAGGCCGCTAAAAGTTAATGATTTGATAGCGCGATTGATTTCCCAACGGTACTGGATATTGAAATCCGTTTGGCTATAACCATCCAACTTGGAGGCTTCGGCATCAATATTTCCCATAAATTGTTCTCCTACAAACTTGGTCAACAAGGAAACTTGAAGGTTTTCGTTTGGAACGTAGGACAAAATATTTCCAGCAACCACGTTCGGTGAAAATGCGATATTGGTATTTCCCAAATTTTGGACTACCCCATCCCGTTGGAAAATGAAATCTACGTTTCGGTTATCACTCAATGCAATATTGGGTTGGATTCGGAAGTGGCGTGCCACTCGAATGTTCGCATCTGCTTCCAATCCCAAACGATAACTATCACCTACATTGGAGCGAATAGGAGCTCCTACATCATCCAATTCACCTGTAAGCACCAATTGGTCCTTGTATCGCATGTAGTATACATTGGTGTTGACCTGTACATCGGGAGAAACATACCGCCAGCCCAATTCAAAATCCCCTAAACGTTCGGGTTTCGGGTTTCCGTTTTCATAATCACTTCGATTGGGCTCACGATTGGCCACTGCATACGAAAAGTAAAAGTTGTGGTTCCGGTTGGGGTTAAAGCTCAATCCCGCCTTGGGATTAAAAAAGTTGAAGGTGTCATCCACCAAGCCCGTGTCTTCCGCATTGGCTTCATACGTTACCCTTCGAAGCTGCAAATCTGCAAAAACAGCCCATTTTTTGGAAAGGTTTTGGTTGAGCTTCCCAAAAATGTTGAAATCCGTTTTAGTGGCATCATCTTCGTAATAGCGCTCATTATACAAGTTTCCACTGTTGAATTGTGTCCATATGACCTCTCCAAAATGGTCTCCTTTGTAAATATTATATCCGCCTCCAATAATAATATCGGTAGCTTCTTTTTGATAGTTTGCAGAAAAAATGGTCCCGTACAAATCATTGTCCAACCATCTTCTTCGGGTATAATCTGTAGAAGTTATCGTTTCACCATTCAAATCGAAGTTATCTCTTCCGATAAAACTCAGTTGTGAGTCCGAAGCGAACAGCACGTTGGTGTAGTACCAATCATCCACATACTCTTCAAAGAAACCACGACCTCTTGTATAGTAAACTGCTATATTGGAATTCCAGTTTGGTGTCCATTGTTGGTTCCAATGCAATTGAAAGTGGTCTTGTTTGTAGTTGTCTACCTGATTTTCATAGAATCCTTCAAAATTCCCTTCATTGTCGAATTGGATGCCCGCAATATTGAAGCGTCTGTTGGTATCCAGATTGTTATCAACACCAATCGCCCCCAAAGTAGCTGGGTCAAATCCGTACCAAGATTGATATGTGATTTCTTGACCTCCAAATAGCAAGGCCTTAATCAAGGTTTTGTCA
>JBCBCH010000418.1:0-2731 GCA_038530835.1 Bacteroidota bacterium
GTAAATCACCTGTCCAAATATTGGGAACGTCTCTTTTTGTTTTTACGAATCCAAACTCAAGTACATCCAGAATAATGGATATCATACCGGGTAATGAAAAAGTAAATCCTAGGAGTACCAAAAACCAAAAAGCCTTTAAACTATTTGAGATTTCTTTGAACAATATTTTTCCACTTATGTACAAAGTAGTGGGTATTAGGGCGTAAATAACAATAAACTGCGCTCCTAAAGATGGTTTCATCGCATAAAAAACGGCGTAAATCGCACTAAATAAAAACAAGGAAAATGCGATTCTATCAAATTGTGCTTTAACGGCGAAAGGGTGTGAAGCAAGGAGCATACAAGACAGATAGCCGAATACAAAGCCATAATTCAATGGGTCTAAAGCGTAAAGCAATAGAAACAGAATCAATAATTTGGTTTTTGAATTCATAGTGCTTTTTAATTCTTGCCAAGCATTTGTTTCACTCTATCCCAAATCAAACGTCGAAACACTACCGTAGCTTTTCGATATGAAAGGACTTTTGCGGAATATATGATTCGTCTGAACCGAAGATGTTTTTTGTTTTCAAAGGTATTGTCTTGTGGTTGTTCAATATTGTACAAAAACAACTCGTCTCCCGGAATGTTAGCCACAATATTGCACTCTATCGGTTTAAGACTTCGTGTAAACCGTTGTATTATTTTATAATTCAATTGTTTTGAAGTCAACCATAGTTGCTTTCCATTCATTGGTTTGTATCCATAAAGATCAACCTCTACGGTGTCGAGGTCATATCCTAAAGATTCCTGCACTGATTCACTCTCGAAAAACGCATCATACCTAGCTTTGGAATCTTTCAATTCTGAAAAATTGTACTCTTTTTTAGGTGCCGAAAAAAGTTCTACTTGATAGGTCGTGCTATCTTGACTTACATGTGTTCCTGAGTCATTAAAATTAGTACTTAAAGAAACTTTTGGATACAAAAAATAACGGTTTGTTTCCACAAGGTATGCTATGTAGAATTTTAACCAAGATTTATCCGACCAGTTGCTCACATTCTTTGGTATCCTATCCGATTTGGGAAGGTTTGGATGGTCTGTTAACCATGCTTTAAATCCTTGCCATTGATTGGCATTCCATGCTTGCCCCCAAGAACAAGCGAATTGAAAGTACCAATTGTCAAAGCCATCTTCAAGTGCGGTAAAGTATTCACCTGTATGAACGTTGATTTTATGATTGTAAAGCGCTATTCCACCAACATAATCTTTGTCCACAGAAAAATGCAGCGCCTGACTTGTATACTGGTAAAAATTGGGAGAGACATAGAGGTCATCTTCCAGAACAATGATTTCACCATAGGTTTCCGTAAAATCACCACATTGTACTATGTGTTTTTTAAGACCAAGATTTACAGGTTGTACGGCGACTTTTTTCTCACC
The DNA here is from genome assembly GCA_038530835.1 of Bacteroidota bacterium. GTDB lineage: Bacteria > Bacteroidota > Bacteroidia > Flavobacteriales > Flavobacteriaceae > Flagellimonas. Next base: position 1,423 of record JBCBCH010000418.1, read on the forward strand.
ATGTTGCCACTCGAAGTTTTCTGCTATACTTACAACATCTTGATTGCTTTCAGAGAAATCGATACTTATGATTAGTGTGATTTTATTAGAGGGATAGCTTGCCTCAGAAATCGATGCCAACAACCTTTTTAATGATTTAGGTCTGTTATAAGCAACCACAATAATAGCAGGTGTATTATTCATCATTGCTTACGATTTTTTGAAACTGTTTGATATTTTGAAAGCTTGCGGAATGTGACTTAATCCAGTCAAAACTTTTGTCCCACCATTTTAAATCCAACAAAAATTCAATTTGTTTTTGATTGAATCTTTTCTTGATTTCTTTTGCGGGTACTCCACCGTAAATGGCGTAAGGCGCCACATCTTTGTTAACAAGGCTGCCCGCGGCTACGATGGCACCATCACCAATGGTTACCCCATCCAAAAGTGTAACTCTTGCGCCAATCCAAACATCGTTTCCGATGGTGATGGAATAAGGTTTTCCGTTTTCCTTGGCAGGCTTAAACTCCTCGAATAATTGCTTATCCGCGAATGTAAACCCACTTTGTTTTCGAGTGGAAAAAAAAGAAGGGTGTGTGCTGACAAAAGTGTGGGTGGGATGGTTTCCAAACACGCATTTTACATAAGGCCCAATGGAACAATACTTACCAATCTTGGTTTTGTTTATGGTAGATTCTATGCTAATGTAGGATGCAAAACCGATTTCGGAGTTTTGCAAACTGGTTCCTCTGGAGATAAAATTGTTACCGTGAAAAATGGTATCTCTGGAAAAGTAAGTTTTAGGTCCAAAACGTACCTGCTTGGTATATTTTAGTTGATACTTTTTCAAGTTCCGAAAAAGTTTTCCTACTATGTTCCGAATTGCGTGCATTGTTAACGGTGTGGAAACCTTGTTTTAGACTTTACCAATAGCATCCATCTTCAACTTTGTCTTTGTCTTCGGGAGTCTCGTTTTTTGAGGGTCTTACCCAAGCTGAATTGTAAAATTTTGAAATTACCGGATGATTATCCCATCTGGAACCTTTGATTCCAAAGAGAATTTGGGTGGCACCGCCCATGTGAATGGCCTGTTTGCCTTTTCTTTTTGCATGTGCCCCCAATGACATCCCATAGGCACCGCAACCAATGATTGCGACATCATAATCCATATGGTCCATTTCGGATTTCATATGCTCCAGTGCTGCAAACCAATCTTCGAACTGTGTCTTTTGCCCTGCAATAGATTGAACAGAAGTGATTACCTCCAAATCAAACTCAGGAAGCACATGCGGGTCTGCAAATAATTCGAGTCTTTTTTCGTACTGTTTTT
>JBCBCH010000419.1:0-2730 GCA_038530835.1 Bacteroidota bacterium
GAAGAACAGGAAAACAAAAAGGTCCCCCAGACCTTGGTACCCATAGGGTTTATCGCCCATGGTATAGCGAATGGCGGCCCAAATGCTAAAAAGACCTAGAGCCATAAAAATCCAAAATAAGGTGATGTTCGAGCTGAAAAAGGCTATGTACAACAAAATCATAGCGGACAGCAAGCTTAATATGGCCGTAATCCAAATACCTCTTAGCAATTGCTTTTTACCTAAAAGGCCTTCTTGTAGTGCTCTTTTCGGGCCTACCCTACCTTCGGCATCAGTACCCTTCACCCCATCACCATAGTCATTGGCGAAGTTTGAAGTGATTTGAAAACCAATGGTGGTCAACAAGGCCAAAACAAAAATTATCCAATCAAATTGATTGTGGAGTTGGGCAAATGCAGTACCCGCTATGATTCCTGAAAGTGAAAGCGGAAGCGTGCGAAGGCGGGCGGCAAGCACCCACGACTTAAAGGTGTGCAAGGCTAATAGGGGTCTTCTATTTGTACGCGCTTGCCATCTTGATAGGAAGCAACGAAAGCATCATTGAATCCCATTTTCACCAATTGCTCTCTGAAGTCCCTTGCTTCATCAAGGGTTTCAAAGTTCCCTAAAGAATAGGCGTAAAATGGATTGGTTTTCACAAAAAGCGTGTTCGTCAACGCTTCTGACGCCAAGGTCACGTTGTTCTCTACAAATGACTTTATCTGAACGGAATAAATCTTGTCTTTTTCCAAAAACTCCTTCGCCAAGTAAAACTCCTTGACCAAACTCAACTCCTCGTTTTGAAGTCTTAGGTTGTCCAATCGTGTTTTTACGGCGTCCAAACTATCAATGGAGACCAGAACATTTTGATTGTCCAAAGCGTTTTTGCTGCTAAGTCCAGCAGTGAAAGAAGTGATTGCCAAAGTACCCACCACAAAGAACAAGGTAATTCCCAAAAGCACGTTTCGCTGCAATTTCAACTTGGACAAATCCTTGTTCTTGAACTTGATTTGGTCCAGCAATCGCTCATTTATGATTTGTGCCTTGTCAATATCCTTATGCAAGTCCAATAAATCATTTTCTTCAATAAAAGGCATATTAGGTGGGTTAGTGGCGGTGTTTGTTAACTACATAAACACCAAAGTGTTACTCGAAATTTCTACAAATGTAAAATTTTTGTAAACACGACAAAACGGCTGGGGTAAAATGTTGTGAACCTAGTAATGAGGAAGGCTCAAACCAATTTGATATGGTCTGCTTCCAAGCGTATCTTGCCTGCCTTGTAAAGTGTCCCAATCGCTTTCTTGAACGCCTTTTTGCTCATCTGTAATTCTCGTTTGATAGCCTCTGGGTCGCTTTTGTCGTGGAGCGCTAAAACGCCATTGTTATCATGTAGTTTTTGCAATACCAATTCAGCCATAGGTTCCAACATTTTTGAGCCGATGGGCACCAAAGTGAGGTCTATTTTTCCATCGGGTCGGATTTGCTTCACGTAGCAGGTAATGCGCTGCCCTTCTTCCAAGGATTGAAAAACATCGGTATGGAACACTAGTCCAATATGCCCTGAATCCAAAAATAGTTCCCAACCCAAAGGGGTTTTCCGGTATACCCAGGCCTGCAAGGGCTCGTTCAAAGGGGTGTCCAATGGTTCCTTGTTCGCATGTCGTTCCAAACGTCTTGTCCCAACCAATCGAAAGGTAGTTTCATCCAGATAGCATAGCACCAAATACTTTTTACCAACCTCCATGGGTTGTCGTTGTTCCCTGAATGGGACCAGGAGATTTTTCTCCAAACCCCAATCCATGAAAGCCCCATAGGGACCCAAATCCACTACCTCCAAAGAAGCAACACTGTTGCGAACAACCAGCGGTGTCAAGGTAGTAGCCACGGGACGCTCGCTATGGTCGAGATAGCAAAATACCGCTATGCTATCGTCAATTTGAAAATCGTTGGGTACGTATTTGTTGGGCAACAGAATTTCAGTACCCTCATCATCTCCCAAAAAGAGACCCACGCTGGTTGACCTTAAAATGCGAAGGGTATTGTAACTCCCGAGTTGTATCATTCCGTTTGGATAAAAATCAAGCCATAAAAAAAGCCGCCATGAAGGCGGCCTTTCCCCAATTAAACATTATTAATTATAAACAGACTCTTTGTTGAAATGTTTGGCGAGCATGTAATAAATTACAGCCCTATGTTTGTTCTTTTCCGATTTTCCATATTTTTCAATGACCGTGTTGATGGCTGCCATCAAGTCATCACTTTCTGCAAGTCCCAATTTTTTCATCAAGAAATTTTTCTTGACCGTTTCAAGTTCCTTGTCGTCGGAACCAGAAACCTTGGAAGCATCGAGGTTGTAAATTGCTGGTCCAAGACCTATCGCCACTTTGTTTAGCAAATCCATATCTGGAGTCTCGCCGAACTTTGTTTTGATGTCTTCAGCATACTTCTCGACCAATTCGTCTCTTTTGCTCATGATAATTAGTATTCAGTTTAGATTAGTGTGTATAAGCTTGCTTCTAAGATATGAAATCGAAGTAATCCAACAAAATTTTGTTATTCAGGGTTCTAGGGGTCATGATTTCCAGTATTTTCGCCTGGTCTCCGGCTTCATAGAAGGTTTTTAAAGCTTGCTCCAATTCCGCTGTCGTCCCTACTTTTTGGTAAGAAAAGTCAAACATTTGGGCTAGATGATTTGCCTTTAGTGCATGACTGGTTTCGAAATAGGTTTTAAAATCTTCCGTTTCTTGT
>JBCBCH010000420.1:0-2729 GCA_038530835.1 Bacteroidota bacterium
ATAGATTTTTACCCGGTAAACTCAAGCCTTTTTTAGTATTGGGTTTTGGACTTTTAAGCATCTTTTTAGGCTATAAAATTTACGAGTCCATTAATGCACCTATTGAATTTAGGAAAGTGCGCAAAGAGCGCTTCTCTCAAGTTATCGGCAAGTTGAAGGATATTCGCGACTCTCAAGAAGCGTATAAAACGGTCAACGGAAAATTTGCTAAGGATTTCAACAGTTTGATTCAATTTATTGATACTGGTAGTTATACCATCACGCAGCAAAGAGATTCGTCTTTTATGCAATTTGATGAGGCTTACGGTATTGAATTGCAAAAAGACACCGTTATTATCGACACTTTAGGTTTTGTAAAAGTGAAGGATTCTTTGTTCAAAACGGATAGCCGCTACAAGTCTATGATGGATGTTCCTTACGCCCAAAACAACCAAAAGTTTGAGATGAAGGCGGATATCTTGGATACCAAAGGATACAAATCTCCAGTTTTCGAAGCAAAAGTGGCTAAAGAGATAATCTTGCATGACCAACCCAAAGATTTGTTGGACCGCGAAAAAGCACACCAGAGTGTGGAAGAGGTTAATGGTGCCGAAATCAAAGTAGGCTCGCTAACCGATGTGAGCACTAATGGTAACTGGCCTCCCATTTATGACTCAAAAGGAGACTAAAGATACCGCTGAAAATTTTAATAAGTTGTCCATTCAAGTTGGCTTGAATGGACTTTCTTTTTGTGTACAAGACACCGTAAACCAGGAAGTTTTGGCTTATGAACGGGTTCCTTTTAAAGTACACTCCACACCTTACCTTTTGCTCAAAGAGCTAAAAACCGTCTTGAATGCCAAGAAAATAGAGAGCACCCAATTTGCTGAAGTCATGGTCGTTCACCGCAATGGATTGTTCAGTTTGGTGCCTAAATCCTTGTTTCAAACCGAAGAACTGCCCAACTATTTAAAGTTCAACGCCAAAATCATGGCCAATGACCAAATTGCCCATGATGTTTTGGATGACCACGAAATGGTAAATGTGTACATCCCTTTTACGAATGTGAACAACTACATTTTTGAGTTGTTTGGCGAATTTGAGTTCAAGCACAGTGGCTCTGTCTTGATTCACACGCTTTTGGAACAGAATCGCGCCTCTCAAGAAACATTTTGCTATGTACAAATCATGGAGAAAGAGATGGAAGTCATGGTGATTTCGCAAAAGAAACTCCTACTGTACAACTACTTCGAGTTTAAGAATGATGAAGACACTTTGTATTACATCCTTTTTGTGCTTGAACAGTTGAACATTCCCACAGAATCGGTTCTGTTACGGCTTTTCGGAAATGTCGAAGAAGGGGATGACCTTTTCAAAAGGTGTCAGGAATATGTTCAAAACGTCTCCATTTTTGTACCTCCAAATTCTGCTGATTTCGCTGAAGATTTCAGTACCCAAAGTATTGACCTTACTGTTTTCAACAACCCATAATGCGAATCATTTCAGGTTCCCATAAAGGCAGAAGACTAATAGCGCCTAAAAAACTACCCGTTCGCCCCACGACGGATATGGCCAAAGAGGCATTGTTCAACGTTTTACAACATCAATTTGACTTTGATGACCTTACCGTCATTGACCTCTTCTCAGGAACGGGAAATATCGCCTACGAATTTGCTTCAAGAGGTAATCAAAACATTTACGCCGTAGATGCCAACAATCATTGCGTGCAATTCATTTCAAAGACCTCAAAAGCCTTGGACTTTGATATCACAGTCCTAAAACAAGATGTATTTCGGTATTTGGAAAAGACCTCTCAAAGAGCTGATGTCATCTTTGCCGACCCGCCCTACGAAATGTCCCAGGAGGATTTGAATCGAATCGTACAACTCGTATTTGAAAAGGAGCTGCTCTTACCTGAAGGGCAATTGATTTTGGAACATACCCCACAACGCGATTTCTCAACATTCGAAGCGTTTGTTCAATCCCGTAAATATGGGAGCAGTGTCTTTAGTTTTTTTGAATAAAAGCAGGCCATAAGCCGGATTCTGTCGAGCCCTATCATTTATCTAGACCCAAGGTTACCCCGGGGTTCCAACCGCCTACCCTCCAATTTGGGCGTGCAACCCTCAAACACTGGTTTACATGGCGTTTCACCGCATAGAGTTTACCTGATTTCACTACAGCCGAACTGTACTTGCTTTCTGTTGCACTGGTCCTTCCGCCTATGACGGAGACGGATGTTATCCGCTATGCTGCACTATGGTGTCCGGACTTGGTCAATCAAACTGCGAATGTCATCTACCGAGTTGTTTGAGGCGGCATCCAACTCAAAAATGTTGAAGGCAAAATCTTCATCCGCCTGCTCGGTACCATCTTGGTTGATTTTCTTCGCCAAGATTCGCGCACAAGTGGTTTTACCCACACCCCGCGGACCACAAAACAACAAGGCTTGGGCCAAGTGGTTGTTTTCGATAGCGTTCAGCAGCGTATTGGTAATATTTTGTTGTCCCACAACATCTTTGAATGTCTGGGGGCGGTATTTACGGGCTGATACAACAAAAGGTTCCAAGCGAAGATTTTTTGTGCTTAACAAATATAAAAATAGCTATTTGCAATCCTCTTTGTCCTACCCATATCCCCCAAGTTTTTATTAACAATTCCTTTACCTTTGCCCGAAGCAGGCCACCTTATCGCCGCAATCTTAAGATTGGGGAGGAAAGTCCGGACACCATAGTGCAGCATAGCGGATA
>JBCBCH010000421.1:0-2711 GCA_038530835.1 Bacteroidota bacterium
GTTCTTTGTCATCGGAATTGACGATGAGTGCGTTTAAATTGGTATTGGCATCGTCGAATTTTTCAATGTTGGTGAAGATGTAACCTTCCAAGAGCAGGATATTATTCCCCAGATTCCGGTTGTTGCTGAGGGTGCGCGCTTCCTCCAATAGCTTCAGCGATTGAAAGTTGTTGCCTTCGTCAAACCGAACCGCGGCTTCCAAATATTTATGGAACGCCTCTCCAAACGGATAGGATAGATCCCTCAGCAGGATACTAGCCCGGTCTAAATAGAAAATGGCTGTTTCGCGGTCCCCTTCTTCCAAAAACAGTCGGGCGTATTGATGATAGGTATCCAATAGGAGCTTGGCATCCTCATTGTTCTCCGCAATTTTGGCGGCTTCGCTTAGGACTTCTAAAGCTTTGTTGATTTTATTTTGATGACGATATCGTAGGAAATCATCGAAGATTTGCTGCACTTTCCCCGTGGAGCTTATGTCTTCTTGGGCCATAAGTGATGTGTGGCATACTGAAAAGCACACCAAAACTATCATCACTAGGCGATGAAGCGTATGGGAAAAGCTAAATTTCAAACGTATTTCTTCCTAATAAACAAATCTATTAAATCGATAAGTCTGGAGCAATAGCCCGTTTCATTATCGTACCACCCTATGATTTTGACCATTTTGCCAATCACAGAGGTCATTAAAGAATCAAACGTACAAGAATAGTAACTATTGTTCACATCTATAGAAACAATAGGGTCTTCCGTATATTTTAAAATGCCTTTAAACTCGTTTTCTGCCTTGGTTTTGAAAGCATCATTTATCGCAACTATAGAAGTTTCTTCTTTTACATTAAAGGTAATGTCCGTGAGACTACCATTTGGCACCGGAACCCGAATACCACAACCTCCGATTACCTCTGCCAAATGCGGGAATACCTTGGTAAGCGCTTTGGCGGCACCGGTTGTGGTTGGAATGATGGATTGTCCAGCCGCTCGGGAACGTCTCAAATCCCGATGCGGGCGGTCATGAAGACTTTGGTCCGAGGTATAGCTGTGCACTGTGGTAATATAAGCCTGTTCAATTCCGCAGAGCTCATCAATGATTTGAATCATTGGGGCTGCATTATTGGTCGTACAAGAGGCGTTGGATACAATGTCATCACTTTCCCCCAATACTTCTTCGTTTACGCCCATCACTAACATTGGAATGGTATCATCAATCGGGGGAACAGTAAGAATCACTTTTTTTGCTCCATTTTGAAGATGGTGTTCCAAGACCGCTTTGGATTTATACTTTCCCGTAGCTTCCACCACAATATCAACTCCAATTTTGGCCCATGGGATATCTTTTGGATGGTCGTGATTGAACACATGGATGGGTTGGTCTTCACAAAAAATCAGGTTTTCTTCATAACCAAAGCTCGCATCAGAATGGCCGTGTATGCTATCATATTTTAGCAAGTGCGCTAGCGTTTCGGCATTTGCTAGATCGTTTACCGCCACTACTTCAATACTCTCATTGAAGCTCAAAAGCCGTATCAGCGTGCGGCCTATGCGACCGACACCATTGATGCCCACTCTGATTTTTTGCATAATGGTAGTTTGGGGCTTACTGAATGTGCTTATGCGCTTTGTAAGATGACCTCACCAAAGCACCACTTTCCACGTGTCTAAAGCCCATTTCCAATCCAATTTGTTGGTATTTTTCAAATTGTTCTGGAGTTATGAACTCATGTACGGGCAAGTGTTTTTTGGAAGGCTGTAAATATTGTCCGATAGTGACTACATCTACGCCTACATTACGTAAATCTTGCATGGTTTCGATAACCTCTTCTTCAAATTCGCCAAGTCCCAACATGATACCTGATTTGGTGCGGTGCGCGCCATTTTTCTTGAGGTATTCCAGAACGCCGAGGCTTCTGTCGTACTTGGCTTGTATCCTTACTTCGCGGGTAAGCCTTCTTACGGTTTCCATATTGTGGGATATCACCTCAGGTGCCACTTCGAGAATTCTGTCCAAGTGACTTTCGATACCTTGAAAGTCAGGAATCAAGGTCTCCAAAGTGGTTTCAGGGTTCATTCTTCGGATGGCTTTTACGGTTTCCGCCCAAATGATGGACCCCATATCCTTCAAATCATCACGGTCTACTGAAGTGACTACCGCGTGCTTGATGTTCATGATTTTGATGGAACGTGCTACTTTTTCGGGTTCTGCCCAGTCCACACTTTCTGGTCTGCCGGTTTTAACACCACAGAATCCACAAGAACGCGTGCAAATGTTCCCTAAAATCATGAAGGTAGCCGTGCCTTCACCCCAACATTCGCCCATATTTGGGCAGCTACCCGAAGTACAAATCGTATGTAGGTCGTACTTGTCGACCAAACCTCGAAGTTGCGTATATTTTTTGCCTGTAGGAAGTTTGACCCGTAACCATTTGGGTTTTCCTTTGGGTGGTGGTACTACACTATTTGTAGGGGTAACGCTCATTGCAATTTTTTTGAATCACAAAGATAAGAAACAAAGGGGTAACGGTTTTGCGGGACTAAACTACCGCTCCTTAATGATTTCGGCCAATAGTTTACGCGCCCTTAGCAGTTTTACCTTGATGTTGTTGATGGGTTCATCCAATTCCGTAGCAATTTCGGCCAAACTCATCTCATTGAAATACCTCAGATTGATGACTTTTTGATAGTGAGGTTTAAGTTTTTTGATGTCCCGTAGCAAG